>CATPAP010000282.1 GCA_955651875.1 Candidatus Dormiibacterota bacterium | reverse complement strand
GCGCAGGCGGGCGCCAACTCCGTCGACCCACACTACCTGTACGGCGAGAGTGACCATCTCGTCGACCTCGAGGCCAGCGGTTCGCTGATGACCTTCGAGCGTGGATGCGTGCAGGTGGGCGATGAATCGGCGCAGCTCACCGTCGCCTCCGGTGGCGCACAGACGGCCGCCGACCCCCAGCCACCCGGCGACGGTGTCCGCTGCGTGAGCGACGGCTGTGCGGTCTACGCGTCGGTTGAGAAGACGGTGCACCTGCCGCCGCCGCTCTTTGGCGACACAACGGTGGTCCGCGGCGTGTACTACGCCGCTCCGGTGGTGGGCGCGACGACAGCCGCGCAGAGCCATTGCGCCCGCGGTCCCTGGATCAGCGCGGATCCGTCGAAGATTCCCTGACCACGGTCGCCGAGCGACGGTTGCGATGGCGGCGGGGCGGTCCGAGATGCCAGCCCTGGCCGTAGGTGACACCGAGCTCGCGCAGGGTCTGCGCCTGCGCGTCGGTCTCCACGCCCTCCGCCACGCACTGCGCGCCGATCTCAGCGGTGAAATGGCACAGCCCTCTCACCAGCGAGCGCCGCGCCACGTCGCGGTCGACGTCGCGAATCAGTGAGACGTCGAGCTTGACGATCTCGGGGCGGACCAGGAGGATGTGCGTGAGGCTCGCGAAGCCGGCGCCGGCGTCGTCGACCGCGACACGGATGCCGCGCCGGCGCAGCCGCTGCAAGGCGACGTTGAGCGCTGCGTAATCGTCGACCGGCGCGTGCTCGGTGAGCTCGAGGACGAGACGGGCGCCGTCAACGGTGGCGAGCAGCGGCGGCAGGGACGGCGACATCGCCGTGTGCGGCGAGACGTTGACGGAGAGGTACGCGTCTGCCGGCAGTCGGCTCAGCTCCTCGAGCGCATGGGTGAGCAGCACCAGCTCGAACTGCTCGCCGAGGCCGAGCACGGCGGCGTCCCGGAACCAGCTGTCGGCGCCCTGGAGGTCGCGGGTAGAGAGATCGCTGAGTGCCTCGTACCCCGCCACCTCGCGGGTGGCCAGGTGCACCACCGGTTGCAGCAGAGTGCGCGCCGGCGCCGTCGAGAGGGAGCGGCGAATGTTGTCACCGCGGCGCAGGTGATCGACCCCGCGCTGCAGTAGGGAGCGCAGCGACGCGGGCAGCGGCACACGCCGGCCGTTGACCTCGAGGAGGACGTCACTGCTGGCGTCCACGAGCCTGCAGAGCAGGTCGACCGCGGCGCGGTCGACCTCACTGGAGCCGGCGAAGAGTGCTTCAAAGGGTGCTGGAACGGTGCTCGGCATTGACAACAGCCACCCTAACCGAGAATCGCGTCTCGTGCCCGAGAAAGCAAACCTGCCAATCTGATCAGCCGTTGGGCCTTTGGACCCGTGGTGGCGACCGGGCGCCGTACAGTGGTACGGCGGTCAGGCTGGTGAAGCGTTCCCAGTCACGCTGCAGGCCCCCGCGCGGTGATGGTGGTCCAGCGCAGTCAGCACGTGGAGATCCAGGTTTGCTCGATGACACGACACGAGGCAGCATCGTCGACCTTCCGCGCGGAGAGCGTGCGACACCCCAGGCGCATGAGGAGCGTCGCGCACCTGCGTCGGCGTCGATGCGGCGTCACGTCGCCATGCTTGCGCCGCCGTGGTACCCCGTCCCACCCAGGGGGTACGGCGGCATCGAGCTCGTGGTCTCGCTGCTCACCGAGGAGCTGCGCTCCCGCGGTCACCGGGTCACCCTGTTCGCCGCCGCGGGATCGGGACACGGGGCCGTCGTGCACGCACCTGCCTCGTGGAGCTCTGACCTTGGCCAACGCGATGAGCGGCTGCGCGAGCTGACGTACGCAGCCAGGATCGTCGAGAGCCTGCGTCACCTGGGCGCCATCGACGTCGTCCACGACCACGTGGGTTTTCACACCCTGTTGAGCGTGACGCAGCTCGCAGATACCCCCGTCGTTCACACCGTCCATGGGCCGGTGACCGAGGCACAGAACGTGTTCTATACAGCCCTGATGGCTCGCGTCGGGCTGGTCGCGATCAGTGAGAGCCAGCGGCGATCCGCCGCGGAGCTTCCGTGGATCGGCACGGTTCTCAACGCCGTGTCGGTCCGTCACCTGGCCCTGCATGTCGGCGAGGAGGACGATCCTTATCTTCTGTGCCTTGCACGAATCTGTGCTGACAAGGGACAGCACATCGCCATCGAGGTGGCGAGGCGCACGGGCATGCGTCTTGTGCTCGCCGGCAAGGTCGAGGCCACGCCCGAAAGCGAGGAGTACTACACGACACAGGTCCTTCCCCGTATCGACGGAGACCGGGTGGTGCACTGCGGCAACGTGGTGGGGCAGGAGAAGGCCTCCCTGCTTGCCGGCGCAACCGCGCTGCTCGCCCCCATCCAATGGGAGGAACCCTTCGGCCTTTCGTGCGTCGAGGCGATGGCGAGTGGCACTCCTGCGATCAGCATGAACAGAGGCGCGGCCCCCGAGCTCATCGACGACGGCTTCACAGGATTCCTGGTGCGCGATGTCGACGAGATGGTCAGCGCGGTTGGGCGCGTCGGCGAGATCGACCCGGCGCGGTGCGCAGCCGTGGCGCGCCAGAGGTTCAGCCCAGCCGCGATGGCCGACGGCTACCTGCGCATGTACGAACGCGCCGGGTCGTCGGTGGGTTCCTTCGACGGCGAGGCCACCAGCAGCCCGAGCTGAGGTCCCCGGCGGTCAGGCGGGCGGAAGCTCCATCCACGGCGCAGCGCTCCGCACCACGGCGAGCGGGGAGCGGCCGCCGTCCACGGTAACCTCACACGCGCCATCCGCCCGGCGCCAGGCGCTGATCGAGAAGCGGTCGTCGCCGATACGCAGGTTGTCGACGGTGAGCTCCGGGCACCACGGCGGCAGGACCGGGTCGATGTAGACACGCCCGTTGGGGACGTCGGGGTCCAACCCCAGCAGCATGCGCACGGCGTGGAAGACGCTCCCCGCCGCCCACGCCTGGGGCACGTTGGCCCGCTCGTACGGCACCGGCGCGTCCGGCTGGCGACGTTGCAGCCCGCTGAAGAGCTCGGGCATCTGCAGCCGTTCGAACGAGCTCACCGCGCTCACCAGGCCGTCGACGACTCGCCAGGCGTCCTCGCGGCGGCCGTACCGTCGCATTCCCGCGGCAGCGATCATGGTGTCGTGCGGCCACACCGAACCGCGTTGGTAGGAATGCGGGTCATATGAGGGATGGTCAGCCGACAGGGTGCGCAGCCCCCAGCCGCTGAACAGGTCCGCGCCCATGAGGCGGTCGACGACACGCCGCCCACGTTCCTCGTCGAGCAGGCCCAGCCAGAGGACGTGACCGGGATTCGAGGTGACCGTGCGCAGCGGCCGCTTCAGCCCGTCGAGCGCGAAGGCAATCGTCGCTTCGTCATCCAGCCAGTAGGCGTCGATGAAGCGACGGCGCAGCTGCTCGGCCTCATCGCGCAGCGCACCAGCGCGTTCGGCATCCCCCCACGCATCGAAGAGGTCGGCGACCGAGCGCTTGGCGGCGACGACGTACGCCTGCAGCTCGCAGGTTGCGATCGGGTGAGGCGGGCATCCCCCCAGCTCATCAAGGACGCCGTCTTCGGCGTCACGCCAGCACTGGTTGCGGTAACCGGTCGCCGACCGCGGCGCGTACTCCTGGAGCCCGTCGCCGTCACGGTCCCCATAGCGGTCGATCCACTCGAGACAGCGCTCTGCAGTGGGTCGAAAGCGGCGCAACGCGGGCGCGTTTCCCAGCCAGCGGTACGTCTCCGCCAAGAGCATGAGATACAGCGGAGTCGCGTCCGCCGTGCCGTAGTACGGCGAGCGGGGAATGGTGTGAAAGCGCGCCCATTCACCCACCCGTAGCTCATGACAGATCTTTCCTGGTTCGGCGTCCGCGGTCGCGTCGTCCTCGGTTGCCTGCAGGGCTGCCAGCTTCTGCAGCGTCCCCATCGCAAACATGGGGTGCACCGGCAATGCCTGCAGCGAGGCGATCAGCGAGTCGCGTCCAAAGATGGAGACGAACCACGGTATGCCCGCGGCCGGCACCCACGCATCCCTGCCGAGATCCTTGTCGTACATGCGTAAGGCGGCAAAGTCATCGGTCGCCTGGTCGTACGCCCTCAGCAGGCGCTGATCGGCCGGGGCCGCGCGTGAGACCGTGCGCTGCCATCGTTGGTACCGGCTCTGCTGGCCGTGCCCGACCACTCCGTCGTTTGGACACGGGGCCAGCCGCGGACGAGCGCGGGCCGAGGTGAGCAGGTCGTATTGCAGACACGCCTTCCACGGTTGACCGGGCGCGAGGTCGATGGGGAAGTGCAACTCCCCGTTGGCGTGCGTGGCCGTGTGTGCGGTGTCGCTTCGGATCAGGCATCGCCTGACGAACCCATCGCGAACGTAGCGGTTCTCCAGGCGCTGTCCCTTCCAGGTGGTGCGCAGGCTCGCCCGCCGTTGCCAACGCTCGGTGCGCACCTCGAACAGGTCGGCGAAATCGCTCGAGAGCACCACTTCGAGGAGCAGTGGAACCGGTTGTGCGCCGTACGCCTGCACGGTGATCTCCTCGTGTAGGCGCCGGGTACTGATGAAGCGGTCCAGGGTGACCGCGACCCGAACGTCGGTCACATCACCATGGACAGACCAGGGCGAGGAGTCCATGAGCGTCCAGCGCGCATGCCGGTGGGAGAGGCGCATCGCCGCCACCACGGCCAGTCTGCGCCCGTTGAGCCGCAGGATATGGCGCGAGAGAAAACGGGTGTCTGCCGCGAACAGGCCCTGGCCCTGACCGACGACCTCCTCGATCGAGCTGTCCGAGTCACACACCAGGAACGTCGACCCCTGGTTGATCGACATCAGCCGCGGCCCCTGCACGAGACTGATGGCCGAGTTCTGCGGCTGACCGAGTCGGCGCCGCTTTCCGCCCGGAGCCGGCGTCAAGGTGCTGAGCGACCGAACGTCATGGCGGGAGTGTGCAACGAGACGCCCGTTGACGGCGCGACGGAGCTCACGTGGCGACCGCTCGGACGGCCTCGATGACGCCCGCGACGTCGAGGTCGGGGTCGCCGCCGGCCTCAGCGAGGGACACGGCGGTGTCGCGTCGCACCTCCACGCCGATGAGGCGATGACAGCGGAGGAGCACATCGAAGTCCGCGTCGCTCATCGGCCGGACAGCCATCACGCCGCGCATCACCACGCGCTCACGGGTGACCCGGAAGCCGAGACCGGCGAGCTTGCGTCCGCCGACGGCGATGTCGCTGAAGCCGGGACACCACGCCCCGTCGACGCGCGCCACGCTGGCGTGCACCGAGAATCGTTCGAGCGCGGCGTCGAACCAGCGTTGCAGAGAGTGGAGCATCCAGTCGAGCGGCATGGGCTGGCCGGGACGCGGAGAACCGATGGCGCACAGCCCCAGCCATGCCTCGCCACCAACGATGAACGTTCCGCCGGCCGGGCTGGTGACCACCGCGCTGACGCCGTCGAGCTTGCGCACCGCATCGACGAGCTCGGCGTTGCGCGCCAGGCCGGCGCCGATGGCCACGCGGCGCACGGTGCTGCGCAGCTGCAGGGCGATCTCACCAGTTGGCGGTGTGAGGCGCCACGGGATCTCGGGAGGGTCGTCGATGACCGTCTCCGCGGTCACCTCGGTGACGGACACCGGTGCCAGCGACAACCGCTCGAGCACATCGGTGGATGGCCGGCCGGGGATAGTGTCCACCGCTCGACACTAGCAGCGGCAACGATCTCCCCGTCTCGCGCCGCGAGCGCGGCTCAGCTGAGACCATGTCCGGCGCTGCTGGTGCCTGCTGAGATACCCCGATCGGTCGGCAGCGCCATGCCCGGGGGACGGCGCAGCACCAGCGACGTCTTCAGCGCCGCGCACAGGCCCCGTCCGGACGGGACGCCAAGGCTGCTGGCCGGGTCCCACCCCACAGCCGTGCGGTAGGCGCCGTTGTCCCCTGCGACGACGTCCGTGAAGCCGGCGTCACGAGCACCGTAGAGGGCGGGTAGAACATTGCCGAGCCGGTGGCCTGTGGCTGCGCTCACCGCGGCGAGCAGCGCGGTCCACAACGGTGCCACCGCCGACGTGCCGCCCACGACGCAGTCGACGCCGCGATGATGGATCACGTACCCGGTGAGCGGGTCGGCGTTCGCGGCCACGTCGGGCACGCCGCGTCCGATGGCACCGCTGTCCGCCGACACCGGTCGGATCCCGGCGCTCGCCTGGTAGCGGGGAACCGCGAAGTGCTCGCTGACCCCACCGCCCGTCGCGCCCTGTCCGACCAGTAGCTCGTTCCAGGCTTCCTCGCTGATACGACGCCCTGACTCGGCCACCAGACGGGTGCCGCCGCAGCCCACCGCGTGCGGCGCCGACGCGGGGTGATCGGCGTGCTGCCGTCCGTCGATCCGCGCATCCGCCGAACCGTTGTCACCGGCAGCGACGGTGTGCACGATGCCTCGTACCGCTCCCATCTGAAACGAGTGGTCCATCGCATCCATCGCCGCGGGGGTCCACAGGTCCTCCGGCGCACCCCAGCTCGTCGACACCGCCATGTAGTCGCGACCGTCGGTGGCGAAGGATGCCTCGAGATTGGTGAAGCCGCGGTCGGTGTTGGGCGCGTACTTGATGACAACGAACACCTCGGCCTGCGGCGCGCAGTGGGACAGCGCACCGGCGATCACCTGCCAGTCGAGCGCGACCTCCGTGTCGGGACCGAATGGATCCGAGACCGGCCCCCAGCCCTGCACGGCTTCTTCGACCACCCGCAGGCGCGGGTTGCGTGAGGTGAACGCGGCCAGATCCGGCCGGTGGACAGCGCCGCCGAGCTCGGCGATGCCGACCGTGATTCTCACCCCCTCTCCGCCGTTGGGCAGCACCGGGAAGTCGTAGACGCGGGCCAGCTCCTCCGGCGTGTAGCTGTAGGCGGCGACGGTCCCGCGGGGGAGGACTGCCAACCGGGGGCGGCCCACCGGACGGTCGCTGAGGCCGAGCGCCGCGGTGACCAAGCCGTCGAGCTCCACGGGGACGCTGAGCTCGCCGCGATGATCGCGGTACACGGCGAGCGCGCCCGTGCACATGTCGCGGGCGCGGCAGCCCTCGAGCTCGACGTCGAAAGCACGCGCGAGCGCACCCAGCGAGCCGCTGACATCGAGGGCGCTGCCGGCACCGTCGCGCGCGTGAACACGCAGCCCCGCGGCGTTGGCCCAGGCCGTCACCAGGGCGACGTCCTGCCCGTGCGCAGGGTGCTCCCTGACGAGTTCGGTGGCGGACGGATAGCGGCGGCTCTGCACCTGGGTGTGGTGCTGCCGTGCGAGGGCGATGGCGAGCGTGTCACCGTGGGGCGATTCGCGCACGTGCACCGTCACGACGGCAGGCGCAGCGAGCTCTGCATTGGTGAGCGGACGGCGGGTGACGACCTCGGACGGATGGGTGCGCAGACGTGCGCTCCCCGCAAGACGAACAGCGGCGGCCATGGCATCGACCTCGTGAACTGTGCTGCCGCCGGGGCGGCGGCGTGGAAAAAGCCGCCGATCCTGCCACCAACCCAGGGCTTTGTTGGCTGCGTCCGCCTCGACTGACGCGGCCAGGCTCGCTTTGTCCGGCGACAGTCCGCGGTGACGCGGTGTTCAGCCCGCTGGGCGAACCGCCTGCAGCGCCTCGATGGCAGTGTGATTCTCGAGCGACGACAGGTCACCGGGATCACTACCGAGGTACACCGCGCGCACGATGCGGCGCAGCACCTTGGCGTTGCGAGTCTTGGGCAACTCGGCAATCGCAATCACCGCCTTGGGTCGCAGCGCCTTGCCCATCTCTGCGGTGACGCATTGAGCGAGCGCTGCGCGCAGCTCCGCGGTGTCGACCACGCCCGGCTTGAGAACCACGAAGCACACCAGCGCTTCACCCTTGAGCGGGTCGGGAACCCCGATCGCCGCAGCCTCGGCAACGTCGGGATGTGCGACCAGCGCCGACTCCACCTCGGCGGGGCCCAGCCGTTTGCCCGCCAGCTTGATGGTGTCGTCACTGCGACCGCGGATGTACCAGAGGCCGTCAGCATCGATCTCGGCCCAATCGCCGTGAACCCAGATGTTCGGCCAGCGCGACCAGTAGGTCTGCAGGTAGCGCTCGCGGTCGTGCCAGAAGCCGCGCGTCATCCCTGGCCAGGGCGAGCGAACCACCAGCTCGCCGACCTCGCCGCGCACGCTGACGCCATTCTCGTCTAGAACATCTGCGTCCATTCCCGGGCAGGGTCCGGCGAAGGCGCAGGGATTGAGTGGGGTGAGCATGTTGCCGGACACGATGCCTCCGCCTACCTCTGTCCCGCCGCTGTAGTTGATGATCGGGCAGCGCCCGCCGCCTACGTTCTTGAGGAACCACAACCAGGGATCGCCATTCCAGGGTTCTCCGCTGGAGCCGAGGACGCGCAACGAGGAGAGGTCGCGGGTGTGAGCCGGTTCGTCGCCGTGACGCATCAGCGCTCTTACCACCGTCGGCGCCACGCCCAGCACCGTCACCCGGTGCCGCTCAACCACTGACCACAGCCGGTCGGGACCCGGATGGTCGGGAACGCCCTCGAAGAGGACCAGGGTCGCGCCGATGGTGAGTGCGCCGCAGATCGCCCATGGGCCCATCATCCAGCCGATGTCGGTGAACCACAGCAGACGGTCGCCCGAACCGACATCGAAGCAGTGCGCCATGTCCTGCGTCGACTTGACGGGGAATCCACCCTGAACGTGGACGGTGCCCTTGGGACGGCCTGTGGTTCCGCTGGTGTAGATGAGCATGAAGG
>CATPAP010000281.1 GCA_955651875.1 Candidatus Dormiibacterota bacterium | reverse complement strand
GCCGAGATGCCCGAGATGTGCGCCCATTTCGCCCGCACCGAGGCGGGCCGACCCGCGCGGGTCGAGGGCGACGTCCATCTCGGCCTGGCGGTGGACAGCCGGCGAAAGGACGGCACCCGCTTCCTCGTGGTCCCGGTGATCCGCGACGCCGGGACGCGCTCGTTCGCCGACTTCCGGGACGACTACGAGCGGCTCATCGACCGCGCTCGCACCAACGCGCTCACCGCCGACGAGCTGCGCGGCGCCACCATCACACTGACCAATCCCGGTGGCCTCGGTACGGTGGCCTCGGTTCCGCGGCTGATGCCCGGCCAGGGGACGATCATCGCGGCCGGCGCCCTCGGCTACCCGGCGGAATGGCGCGACGCCGACGAATCCCGCCTGCACGAGCTCGGCGTCACCAAGGTCATGACCATGACCTCGACGTACGACCACCGCGTCATCCAGGGCGCGCAGTCCGGCGAGTTCCTCGGCAGGGTCGAAGCGCTGCTCGACGGCGACGACGGCTTCTATGCCGCCGTCTTCGAGAGCCTCGGCGTCGAGCCGCCGGCGGCGACCATCCCGCGCAGCACAGCCGAGGCGGGGACGGCCGCCGAGCCTCGCGCAGCCGCCGGCGCTCAGGCAGCTCCGTCGCGTCAGATGCTCGCCGCCGTGCAGGCGGCGACGTCGCTCATCAAGGCGCACCGCACCCACGGCCACCTCGGCGCGGACCTCGACCCGCTCGGGACGCCGCCGCTCGGCGACCCGGCGATGGAGCCGGAGACGTACGGGCTCACCCCTGAGGTGATGGAGCAGATCCCCGCCGACGTGCTGCGCGTCTACGTGCCCGGACGCAACCTCGCCGAGGTGCTGCCGAATCTGCGCCGCACGTACTGCGGAACCATCGCCTACGAGATCGAACACATCGCCAGCCACGAGCAGCGTGTGTGGCTGCGCGAGCACATCGAGTCCGGTGCGTACCGGATGCCCTTCAACGCGGAGAGCAAGCGCCGGCTCCTGCAGCGGCTCACCAAGATCGAGGCGATGGAGCGGTATCTGCGCCGCACCTTCATCGGCCAGAAGACGTTCTCAGCTGAGGGCGTCGACGCCATGGTGCCGATGCTCGAGGGATTGCTCACGGCTGTCGCCGCCGACGGCATCGGCGAGGTGATCATTGGAATGTCCCACCGTGGCCGGCTCGCCACCATCGCGCACGTCGTCAACCGTCCGTACGATGCGATTCTCGTCGCCTTCGAGCGCGGCGAGCTGCGCCGCGCCGTGGCCTCCCTCAACGACGCGCCGACCGGCGACGTCAAGTACCACATCGGTGCCACCGGCACATACGTCACCGACACGGGTCAGGAAATCAGCGTGCGCCTCCTGCCCAACCCCTCGCACCTCGAGGCCGTCGATCCCGTCGTCGAGGGGTGGACGCGCGCGGCGCAGACGCAGCGCAACGCGAGCGTCCTCCATGTCGACCCCATGGTGGCCGCTCCCGTGCTCATCCACGGTGACGCGGCGTTCGCGGGCGAGGGCATCGTCGCCGAGGTGCTCAACCTGCAGTCGCTGCCAGGTTACGCCACCGGCGGCACCGTCCACATCATCACCAACAACCAGATCGGCTTCACCACCGACCCGAGCGAGGGACGATCGACACGCTACGCGAGCGACCTCGCCAAGGGCTTCGACGTCCCCATCGTCCACGTCAACGCCGACGACATCGAGGCCTGCACCCACGCGGTGCGGTTGGCGTGGGACTATCGGCGCACCTACCACCGCGACGTCGTCATCGACCTCATCGGCTACCGCCGTTTCGGCCACAACGAGACCGACGAGCCGGCGTACACGCAGCCACTCATGTACAAGAAGATCAAGGAACACCCGACGGCGCGCGAGCTTTACATGCGCAAGCTCGTTGCCGAGGGCCTGATCACCGAGGCTGACGGGGCCAACGACTTCGAGACCGCGTACAGCGGCCTTGCCGAGGCGCACAAGCGTGTCAAGGCGACGCTGGCATCCGATCCCGCGGAGGCGTCGGAGGAGTCGACCGCGGCGGAGACACACAGGCGCCGGCCCTCGACGCGGGTGTCGCGCGAGACGCTCATCGCGCTCAACGAGCAGCTCGTCACGGCGCCCGACGACTTCCATGTCTTTGCCAAGCTGGCCAAGCAGCTCGAGCGCCGTCGTGCGGCGGTCAGTGAGGGCGAGAGTGACATCGACTGGGGGACTGCGGAGTCACTCGCCTTCGCCTCCCTGCTCCACGAGGGGCACCCCATCCGGCTCTCCGGCCAGGACACCGAGCGCGGCACCTTCAGCCAGCGCCACCTCGTCTTCCACGATGACACCAATGGCGCGCGCTGGATCCCGATGGAACACCTGGTCGCCGCCGCCGCCACCTTCGAGGTGTACAACAGCCCGCTCAGCGAGGTCGGCTGCCTCGGTTTCGAATACGGCTACAGCGCGGCAGATCCGAGCACGACGGTGTTGTGGGAGGCGCAGTACGGTGACTTCTTCAACAACGCGGAGCTCATCGTCGACCAGTTCATCTCGTCAGCGCTGGCCAAGTGGGGACAGCGCTCGCGACTCGTCCTCCTGCTGCCCCATGGCTACGAGGGCAACGGCCCCGAACACTCGAGCGCCCGCCTCGAGCGCTTCCTTCAGCTCTCTGCGCACGGCAACATGCGCGTCGCCAACGTCACCACGGCGGCGCAGTACTTCCACCTGCTGCGGGACCAGGCCATCGCCGCGACCGCGCGCCCGCTGGTGGTGATGACCCCCAAGAGCCTGCTGCGTCTCAAGGAGTCGGCGTGCACGCTCGACGAGCTCTCCGGCGGAGAGTTTCGAGCGGTCATCGACGACCCCGTGACCTCAGCGGGTGCCAAGCAGCGCAAGAAGGTGCGGACCATGCTGCTGTGCACGGGCAAGCTGTATTACGAGATCGAGCTGCATCCCGAGCGGCGCGACGCCGAGGATCTCGCCGTCGTGCGAGTCGAGATGCTCAACCCGCTGCCGATCGAAGAGATCCTTGCGCTGGTGCGCGCCTACCCCAACCTCGAGCAGATGTACTGGGTGCAGGAGGAGCCGTCGAACATGGGCGCGTGGCTGCATCTGGCGCGGCCCATCGGCCTGCGCCGTCCGTACGACATCCGCTGGGACTACATCGGCCGCCCCCGCCGCGCCAGCCCATCCGAGGGGTCGGCGGGTGCGCACCACCTCGAGCAGGAGCGCATCGCCACCACCGCGCTCTCCACCTCACACATCCTGGCGGGGAAGAGCGCCGGCATCGAGACGCTGCAGCCCGCCGACCTCAAGGCATCCACCGACTCGAAGACCGCCGGCAACGCGTGAGCGCTGCGGTCGTCGTTCTGGGCGGAGGCCCGGCGGGAGACGTCGCGGCGCTGCGCGGCGCCCAGCTCGGCGCTGACGTGGTGCTCATCGAACGTGCCGAGCTCGGTGGCACCTGCCTCAACTGGGGGTGCATCCCCACCAAGTCGCTGCTCGCCGGCGCCGACCTGCTGCGCAAGATCCGCAACGCCTCTGACTACGGGATCATGGTGCCCGAGCCGACCATCGACTTCACGCGGATGATGGCGCGCAAGGAGGAGGTGGTCCTCAAGATGCGCTCGGGCGTCGAGGCGGCGTGCAAACGCAAGCAGGTGCGGGTGGTGCGCGAGAGCGGCGTCATCGAGGGCGACGAGGTGGTCGCGGGCGGTGAGCGCTTCGGTTTCGACCACCTCGTCGTCTGCGTCGGGACTGCGGCGAGCGGGCTGCCCGGCATCGACATGGAGCATCCTCGGGTGGTCACCTCCGACGGCATCCTCCACCTCAAGAAGATCCCCAAGAGGCTGCTCGTCATCGGCGGCGGCGTCATCGGTTGCGAGTTCGCTAGCCTGTTCGCACCGCTCGGTTCGCAGGTCACCGTCGTCGAGGTTCTTCCCCAGATCCTTGCCGGTGTCGAGCCCAGGATCGTCACGCAGTTCCGCAAGCTGGTCGCCTTGCAGGGCATCACCTTTCACACCGAGCGCAAGGTGGAGACGGTCGACTACCGCAAGGCCTCGCTCACCGCTCATCTCGACGACGGCACCGCGATCGCCGCCGATCTCCTCCTCGTCTCGGTGGGCAGGCGGCCGGAGACCGCGGGCATCGGGCTCGAGGACGCGGGCGTGAAGCTGACCGAGCATGGCCACGTCGAGGTCGACGATCAGCTGCGCACCGCCAATCCCAAGATCTGGGCCGCAGGCGACTGCGTCGGTGGGCTGCAGCTCGCCCACCTGGCCAGCGCGGAGGCGGCGCGCGCCGTCGAGAACGCACTCGGCCACAATGTCATGGCCATGGACCGCACCGTGGTTCCGTCATGCATCTATACCCACCCAGAAATTGCCATGATCGGCCTCAACTCGGAGACCGCCAAGGCGGCCGGCCACGAGGTCAAGGTGGGGCAGGCGCGGTTCCTGGGCAACGGCAAGGCGCTCGGGGAAGGTGAGCCCGACGGCGTCGCGCAGCTGTACACCGAGGCCGCGACCGGGCTCCTGCTGGGTGCCACGGTGATGGGCGTGCACGCCGTCGAGATCATCCAGGAGGTGGGTGTTGCGATTGCGGACGGCCTCACCACCGACGAGCTCGGCTCGAT
The DNA here is from genome assembly GCA_955651875.1 of Candidatus Dormiibacterota bacterium. GTDB lineage: Bacteria > Chloroflexota > Dormibacteria > Aeolococcales > Aeolococcaceae > Aeolococcus. The sequence goes on along the minus strand of CATPAP010000281.1, from coordinate 2,270 downwards.
CATCCACGCCCACCCCACTGTCAGCGAGGACATCATGGACGCCGCCCAGCAGGCTGCCGGGGTCGCACCCTATCTCTCCTGACCGGGCTGAGCGGGCGGTCGCGGCGCCGGCTCAGAGCTCGCTGCGCAGGCGCTGATCGCGCTCGCGCAGCCGCCGCGTGGCGACCAGCGCTCGCGCCAGGCGCGCCTCGCGGACGGTGAGGACCGCGAAGAACAGGCCGGCCGCAAGGAGCACCCCTCCGAGCCAGCGCGGGCTGAGGACCACGCTGCTCGTGCCTCCCGCGATGCACAGTGCGGTGGCGATCCCAAACCCCGCGACGACGGCGAGGCGCGAGACCAGCGACGCCGTCTCGCGGAGCTGGCGCACCCGCAGCGTGACCGGCGTTCGAGCCGTGCTCGCGCCCGGTGACCTGGCGGCCGCGGCGCGGCGTCGGGATGTGACCAGCCGCCAGAAGAGGACACCGGAGAGGAGGCGGATCAGCAGCGACCACGGCATCACTGTCATTGTGATCCCGAGCGCGCCAACAACGGCGTCCGGCATCGCGGCCCAACAGGACCCCGCGAGACGGCGGTGCTATCGTCGGGCCCCCAGCCGGCACGGAGGAAAAGCGATGGTTCGGGCGTACGTGCTGATCACCGCGACAGCGGGCAAGGCGCTCGAGGTCGTCGACCACCTCCGCTCGTCGCAGGGAGTGCTCAGCGCCGACGCCATCACCGGCGAGTACGACGTCATCGCCCAGGTGGAGGCGGACGACATCGCGGGCATCGGCCGTCTCGTGGTCGAGCGGGTCCAGGCGGCCAAAGGTGTCCTCAAGACGATCACCTGCCTGGCGGTCCAGTAGGCGATTGCCGGCCTCGACCACCTCGCCGGCCGGCCTCCGCGACCTCCTGCGTTTCGCGCTCGCGCTGCTCGCCGCAAGTCCTCACCTGCGCCGCTCGCTGTACGCGTGGCTGACCGTGGGGCTGGTGCTCAGCGAGGCGTTCACCATCTCCCTGGCAATCCTCCACGACCACGACGCCATCCTCGCGCTCGCTGTCAGTGCGCTGGGCTGGTGGGCGTTCGTGTCGCTCTTTCTGGCCGGCGGCACGCCGTTGCTGCGCACTCCCGACGGCACGCGCATCGACCACTACGGCCTGCCCAACGGGCTCACCGCGATCAGGGCGTGGCTGGTCTTTCCGCTGATCCTCTGCGCGACGCTCTCCCTGCCGGGGTCGCTGGGCCTGTACCTGTGGTGCTCGGTCGGCGGCAGCGCGGGCATGCTCGACTTTGTCGACGGCTACATCGCGCGGCGCTTCGGCCCGGTCACAGCACTCGGCAAGGCCTTTGACCCGGCCATGGACGCGGTGTTCTTCGCCATGGCCGGTGTCGGCAGCTGGCTGCTCGGGATCGCCCCCGGCTGGCTGGCGGTGGGCATCCTCATCCGCTACCTCGGTCCCTTGGTGGCGACGCCGTTCATCTTCCTGGCGGGGAAGCGCCCGGAGCTTGTGCACACCGTCTGGGGGCGGCGCAACACCGCGGCCATCGGTCTGGTGCTCTTCATCCTGATGCTCGTCCGGCTGTGGGGTGGCCCGGTGAACACCGTGGGGCTGATCCTCGCCCTGCCGATTCTGGTTCCCACGCTGGTGCTCCACTCCGTCGCGCTGCTGCGCCGCACCGCCGACGCCCCGCGCGCGGCCTAGCGCTCAGCCGCGCCGTCGAAGCGCGCGAGCACTGCGGCAAGCCAGCCGGCGGCAGTGAGGCCGTACGCCGAGGGGTCGACGCTGCAGCCCACCTCGTCGAGCACTCGCGCGAGCTCCTCGCCGGTCAGTGCGGCATCGAGGAGGCCGCGGATCTCGGCGGCGGCGTCGACCACGACGGCGCGCGGTGACTCGGCGATGAAGTCGTCAACCACCTCCTCCCAGCCACTGCGGTCGAGCACCCAGTCCTGGTGGAAGTAGCCGGCGAGGAACTGCGCAGCCTGCGGCAGGGCGGAGGCAGGCTCATCGAGGATCTCCTGGCGGGACACGGGTGAACCTCCGGTGCTCATGGATGGCGAGGATAGGTCGCGCCGAGGCGGATGACGGGGTAGGCCGTGAGCACGGCGAAGCCCGCGCGGTAGGTGCGATTGCGTCGCAGCACGACCCGCACGGCCGTGGCCGGCAGCGACGAGGTGTCCCCGGCGAGAAGGCGGCCGCGCAGCAGCACGTCGCCGACCACCTCGCCCATGTCGTGGCTGATGGCGAGCCGGCTGCGCGCGCCGCGGCGCCAGAGCTCGACCGTGCCGCGATTG
>CATPAP010000280.1 GCA_955651875.1 Candidatus Dormiibacterota bacterium | reverse complement strand
CCGTTCGAGCTCCCGCCCGCCGCCACCGGTTAGCTATGACGATGGCGTCCAAGATCACGGCCTTCGTCCGCTCCGGCGACGCGCAGTGCGAGGCGCTGCTCGACTACCTCGATCAGCGCGGGGTGACCTACACCACCCGCGACGTGACCACCGATCCCTCCGCGTCGGCAATCCTCTTCGGTCGGCTCGGTCGGGTCGCCGTGCCCGCCCTGATCGTCGACGAGCGCATGATCGTCGGGTTCGACCCCGTCCAGCTGGCGCGGTTCCTGCCCCGCCAGCAGGAGAGCGGCCCGGGGGTGTCCTTCGGCGCCGCAGTGCGCAGCGTCACCCGCGAGATCGCCGGCGAGCACGGCCTCGCCGCCGCGTTCGGCGTCGAGGTCGGCCAGGTCCACGATGGCTCTCCGGCGGCGGCGGCCGGGGTGCGCAGCGGCGACATCATCTCCGCCATCGGTGGCTACACCCTGACCGGCGGGGCCGACCAGTTCCGCATCGCCGTTGCCGCGCGCACGCCGGGCGACACCATGGCGATCACGGTGTGGCGCGACGGCGCCTTCAGCGAGCAGGCCGTGGAGTTCCCTCGCGAGGCGCTCGAGCCGGCCGCCGACGAGCAGCAGCCCGGCTGAACGGCCGGCGCGTCGGGCTCAGCCGGCTCGGAGCGGCCGCATCTCCCTGGCCGCGTCCTTCAGGAAGGGAGCGCCCCAGACCCCGATCGAGAGCGCGCCGCCGAAGATCATCAGCGCCTCGACGCTGACCTTTCCCCGCTTGGTCCAGTACACGTCCTCGAGGTCGAGCCAGAGTGCGAACTCGTCCAGAGTGAGGGCGGAGCCCACCCCGTAGAGGGAGGCGGTGAAGCGGTGAATCGGCAGCATCTGCTCGGCGTCGTCGGCGATGACGAGCCAGGCGTAGCCGGTGCCGAGCAGCGCCGCGATACCGAAGACGAGGTGGTGGAGGTGGCGGCCGTGGGCGCTGACATTGTGAAAGGGCCCCACCCCGCGCCGGATCAGGTGGGTGATCGTCCGTGCGCCGATGGCGCCGATATCGAAGCCGATCGACGAGAGGAAGAGCCGCTCGCGCCGGGGGTCCTGGAAGTGGTGCAGGTAGTGGCGATGGATCCGCTTGGGAAGCGTCGTCGCCGCCACGGCGGCGGTCACCAGCCCGGCGGAGGCTCGGTCCGGTTGAGCAGGCGCACGAAATCCTCGGCGCGGGCCACGGCCTCCCAGCGCCGGGCGAAAAAGTCCTGGCAGATCATCCGGTTGTCGGCGAGCGCGGTCACCGTCACCGCCCACTGGTTGAGGGCCTTGGCCACCTCGACCTCGTGGGTGCTGGCCTCGTTGCGCAGCACGATACCGCTGGGCGCAGGACGGCGCGTGCCGTCATTGCGTCGGGGGGACGCCATTGCCATTGCGAGAACCCTCCTACGGCGAAGCCGGTGAAGCGGCGGGCGAAGGCGATCGCCTGCTCGTGCAGCGAACCGGCTGCGAAAGACACCAGCGGTCAGCCGCAATTGTGGCGCAAATCAGGCTGCGACGGAAGGGGCGGCCGGCTCAGCCCCCGAGATCGAGGACCGCTTGGCCGTGCGGAGCCGGGTCGGGGCGGGCCTCCGGCGGCGGCGCAGCGCTGTGCAGCCAGGCTGGGACCACCCCGTCGCGCTCCACGATCCGCTCGATCACCGGCTGAGGAGGCTGGGGCAGGTGACGGTCGAGGAGCGCGCCGAAGTCGAAGGCGTTGACCACCCCGTAGTTGCTGCGGTTGTTGTTGAGCAGCACGTGCACAGGCGTTCCGCGCTCTGCGGCAGCGCGGATCGCCGGCACCCATTCCCCCAGTTCGTCGGGGGTGTAGAGGTAGTTGAAGCGGTAGTCGCTGGTGGGCCCATCCGGGCGGTACCACGTCCTTCGGTTGCGCCCGTGAAAACGCGCGATGCACAGCTTGGGGGAGGTGATCGCGAGCATCGGCGGCGCCGTGCCACTGCCCAGCTGGGGCGCGTCGACACCCACGTACACGCAGTCGAGCTCGCGCAGCAGATCTTCCGTCGCCGGCCAGGCATCGTGGTCGAACCAGCTGCGGTGACGGAACTCGATGGCCACGATGTCATCGGGGTGCCGCTCGCGCGTCTCCAGGAGCACGTCCCGTGCGTCAGGGCGATTGGTGAACCACGGCGGGAACTGGTAGTGCACCGCCCGGAGTCGCCCGCTCTCACGGAGCGGAACCAGCGCGCTGAGGAAGTCGCGCACCTCCTCGGTTGTCGGCGGTCGCGGCCGGCCGCTTTCGCGCTCGTGGCGCGTCAGGCTGCGGAACGCCTTGATGTTGAACGCAAAGCTCGGCGGCGTGCGCGCCACCCAGCTGTCGACCACGGCCGGACGCGGGATCCCGTAGAAGCTGGTGTCGATCTCGACGATCGGAAAGAAGCGCGCGTAGTAGTCCAGCTTCTCGCGCTGCCGCTTTCCCTTCTCGAGGTCGGCCGGGTAGAAGTCTTTGTGGTCGGCCCAGTTGCAGGTCCCGACGAGGATCTCCGCGCTCATGTTCCTCCGGTTGTCTGAGCGACCGTCGCCCGCAATCGTCAAACAGTAACCACGCCGTGACCGGGCTGCCGGGAGCGCTACGGACAATGGCTGAGAAACCGAGCCCCAAAGGGACGTGTGTGAGCTTCTCCACCGCGACGGCGCCCGGGTCGTCGACGCCGGCGCTGGTGCAGGCGGGACGCCTGTCCGGTCCGAACGTCAGGCTGCGACTGTTCTCGGCGGTCCTCATGGTGCCTGCCATCGCGCTGTGGGGGCGGGCGCTGTTCAAGCTTCCGGTGCTCTCGCCCGACCACGCCCTGCCCATCTGGGGCCTCGCGGTGCTCTTCTTCATCACCGAACGGTGGCCCGTCAGCCTGACGGTGAGGCGGAGCACGCCGTCGGTGGGGATGTCGGCAGCCCCACTGGTGCTAGGCATGTTCTTCTCGCCCGGCTGGGTGGTCATCCTCGCCTTCCTCATCGGCGCCATCGGTGCTGCCATCAGCCGCGGCGACCTGCACCACGCCGGGACCGGCTTCGGCATCGCACAGTTCGCCTTCTTTGCCGCGCTGGCGACCCTCACCTTCCGCACGCTGGTCGGGGGCGTGGGTTTGGCGCAGCTCGATTGGAGCGCCTACGCCGCGGTCTACGCCGCTGCAGGCGTGCTCCTGCTCACCAGCCTCACCGCGTCGTTCGCGGTGGCGCTCTACGACGGCCGGGTCACGCGGACGCTCGCTGTCGAGAACGCGATTCTCGCCCTTGCCGGAATTGGCGCTTCGGCGAGCTACGGCCTCATCGCGGTCGACCTGCTCTGGTCCGACCCCAAGGGGGTGTTCGTGGTGGCGCTGCTCGGGGCAGTCCTCCTCGGCGGCTACCGCGCGCTGCTTATGGAGCGACGCGAGCGCCGGGTCGCCGAGTTTCTGCGCGGCGCCGACGAGGTGTTGCACCAGTCGCACGAGCTCGAGACCGCGATCGTGGGCCTGATGGCGCGGGCGCGCGACATGTTCGAGGCGCAGATCGCCCAGCTGACCATCTACCCGTCGAGGCCGGGGGACAAGGCGTACCGCACCACCGTGCGTGTGGGCGACTCCGGCGGAGCCGACGTGATGGTGCCCATCGACCTCAACGACCTCGACGACTTCCTCGAAGCGGATTCCGACGGGGTGATCATCGACCGCGCCAGCGCGTCCCCGAGTTCTCGCGATGTGCTCAACCGGCGCAAGATCGACCACGCCATGGTGGCGCTGCTCCGCGGCCGTACCCGCCTGGTCGGCAGCCTCCTGGTCGGCAGTCACGTCAGCGCGCGCAGCTTCGACCAGCGCGACCTGCACCTGTTCCGGTCGCTGGCCATCCAGGTGTGCTCGACGCTGGAGAACGGCCGGCTCGAGCAGTCGATCGCGCGTCTCACCGAGCTGCAGGACCAGCTGTCCCACCAGGCATTCCACGACTCCCTCACCGACCTCGCCAACCGCGCTCTGTTCAGTGACCGCATCGACCACGCCCTGCTGCGCCGCGCGCGCACGGGCAAGCCGGTGGCGGTGCTCTTCATCGACCTCGACGACTTCAAGACGGTCAACGACACCCTCGGCCACTCCGCCGGCGACCAGCTGCTCATCGGGGTCGCCGAGCGGCTGCGCAACTCGCTGCGCCGCCCCGACACGGCGGCTCGCCTGGGCGGTGACGAGTTCGCGGTGCTCATCGAGGACATCGACGAACCACTCGAGGCGGAGGCCGTCGCCGAGCGCATCTTCACGGCACTGATCGAGCCATTCCCCATCGCCGGCCAGTCGGTCACCGTGCACGCCTCCATCGGCGTGGCCATCTCCGACGACGCCACCGACACCGCCAGCCGCCTGATGCGCCACGCCGACGTCGCCATGTACGCGGCCAAGAACGCGGGCAAGGACCGCAAGGTGCTCTTCATCGCCGGGATGGAGGCCGAGATCGTCGCTCGCCACCGGCTCCGCGCCGACCTCGAGCGCGCCGTCTCGGGCGACCAGTTCGGCGTGCACTACCAACCGATCTTCGACATGGTCAGCGGCCGGCTGGTGGCCACCGAGGCGCTGGTCCGCTGGCGCCACCCGACGCGCGGGATGGTCGCGCCCGACGACTTCATCGCCGCCGCAGAGGAGACCGGCGTGATCCTGGCGCTGGGGGCGCGCGTCCTGCGCAAGGCGTGCATCGCCACCAAGCGCTGGCAGGAGCGCTTTCCCTCGGCGGACCCGTTGTGGGTCAGCGTCAACATCTCCGCACGCCAACTGCAGCAGCCGGGCTTCGTCGACGGCGTCCTCGAGGTGGTCGAGAAGACCGGGCTCCCGCCGTCGTCGCTGGTGCTCGAGCTCACCGAGAGCATGGTTCTCGACGACGCCAGCGCGGACCTCAGCATCGACAAGCTCGAGGCCCTGAAGCGTGCCGGGATCCGCATCGCCATCGACGACTTCGGCACCGGCTACTCCTCGCTCAGCTACCTGCGCCGCCTGCCCGTCGACATCCTCAAGATCGCCAAGCCGTTCGTCGACGACCTCCACGACCAGGAGGACGAGGGGGACTTCGCGCGCGCCATCGTGGGCATCGGCAACGCGCTGCACCTCACCATGATCGCCGAGGGCATCGAGACCACCGAGCAGCTCATCACCCTGCGCGAGCTGGGCTGCCACCTCGGCCAGGGATACCACCTCTCTCACCCGGTCAAGGCCGACGCCATCCACCGCATGCTTGCCGCCGGCGGGGTCGACCTCGCCCTGCTCGCCCTCCCGCAGGAGATCCCCGCACCAATCAGGTTGGCGCGCGCGCTGTAACGCGCGGCGCCGGGTGGCGCGCAGGTGTCGGGGCGAGCCGGTAGGCTCGGCGGATGCGCTCGCAACGCGACCTCTGCACGCTCGCCACCGCGGCTGCACAGGCGGCCGGGGACGTGATTCGTGCGTCCCGGCGCGCCGGGGAGCCACCGCAGGCCGAGCTCAAGGGCGCGGGTGACTACGTCACCGTGGTGGACCGCGCCGCCGAGGCCGCGGCGGTGGCGATCCTGCGCGAGGCGGAGCCGTCGATCGACGTGCTCGCCGAGGAGCGCGGCGGTGAGGTGTCGCCGCGGATGTGGGTCATCGACCCCCTCGACGGCACCACCAACTTCCTGCGCGGCTTCCCCGAGGTGGGCGTGTCGATCGCGCTCGTCGAGGAGGGCGTCCCCCGCGTCGGCGTCGTTGCCGCGCCGCTGACGGGAGGGCACTGGTCGGCGGTGGCCGGGCGGGGCGCCTTCGACGCAGCCGGTCGCCGCCTGGCCGTCAGCGACTCCACCACCGGCGGGGTGGTGGCCACGGGCTTCCCCTTCCGCCGCCCCCAGAACCGAGCACGGTACCTGCCCGCCATGACCGCGGCGATGGACTGCTTTGAGGACCTGCGCCGCGCGGGCGCGGCCAGCCTCGACCTCGCCTACACGGCCGCGGCGGTGTGGGATGGGTTCTTCGAGCTCGGCCTGGCGCTCTGGGACATCGCCGCCGGCAGCCTTCTGGTGCGCGAAGCCGGAGGCGTGGTCAGCGACTGGAACGGCGACGAGGTCGCAGTCTTCCTGAGCGGCGACATCCTCGCGGGCGCACCGGGCTGGCACGAGCGCATGCTCTCGATCACGCGCGCGGTAGCGTAACCCGGGCGGTGCACTCGGACTCTGTGGAGAGATGGTGAGCGGCAAGGACGACGACGCACGGGTCGCCACGCGAGGCGACGGCATCCTCGCCGGCAAGCGGATCCTCGTCACCGGCGTGCTCACCCCCAAGAGCATCGCCTTCGCGATCGCGCAGGCCTGCCACAGTGAGGGCGCCGAAGTCTTGCTCACCTCCTTCGGACGTGCCATGAGCCTCACCCAGCGCAGCGCCAAGCGGCTCGACCCTGCCCCCGACGTGCTCGAGATGGACGTCACGGACGCGGACCAGGTGCGCGCCGTCGCCGGCGCTGTTCGCGCGCGGTGGGGATCGCTCGACGGGGTGGTCCACGCCATCGGCTTTGCTCCCGAGGACTGCCTCGGCGGCCATTTCCTCGACGCCCCGTGGCCATCGGTCGCCAGCGCGTGGCAGGTGAGCAGCTTCTCGTTCAAGACGCTCGCCGCCGAGTTTGTGCCACTCATGCCATCAACTGGCGGAGCCCTGGTCTCGCTGACCTTCGACGGCACGCTGGCCTGGCCGCTCTACGATTGGATGGGTCCGGCCAAGGCCGCGCTGGAGGCGATCGGCCGCTACCTCGCCCGCGACCTCGGCCCGCGGCACGTCCGCGTCAACACCGTTTCCGCCGGCCCGCTCGAGACCGTGGCGGCGCGCTCGATCCCCGGCTTCCGCACCCTCAAGGACGCGTGGTCCGGACAGGCCCCGCTAGGATGGGACGCGGCCGACGCCAGCCCGGTCGCCGACACCGTCGCGTTCCTGCTCAGCGACATGGCACGTGGTATCAGCGGTGAGGTGGTCCACGTCGACGGCGGCTACCACTCGCAGGGCGCACCGCTGCTCACCACGGCGGAGCCGCACGAACAAGAAGAGGAATGACGTGAGCAACGGCAACGGACGTGTCCGCATCGTCATCACGGGCCTCGGCGCGATCACCCCGCTCGGCCTCGACGTCGAATCGACGTGGAAGGCGTGCCGCGCAGGCACCAGCGGTGTCGGACCGATCACCCAGTTCGACGCGTCGGCGCTGCCCACCCGCATCGCCGCCGAGGTGAAGGGCTTCGACCCGGTCGCCGTGCTTGGTGTCAAGGAGACCCGCCGGACCAGCCGCTGCATCCAGCTTGCTCTCGTCGCCGCGCGCGAGGCCGTGACCGACTCCGGCCTGGACATCGCGTCCATCAGTGAGGACATGGGTGTCCTCGTCGCGTCAGGCGTCGGCGGGCTCGAGATTCTCGAGCGCGCCGCCCTCAATCTTCACCAGCAGGGTGTGCGACGGGTGTCGCCGTTCACCGTGCCCTCGATGATCGTCGACATGCCGGCGGGCATGATCGCCATCGAGCACGGCGCCAAGGGCCCGAATTTCGCGGTGGTCAGTGCCTGCGCGTCAGCCGCACACGCGCTCGGCGAGGCGGCCGAGTGGATCCGGCGCGGCGACGCCACCGCGGTGATCGCCGGTGGCACCGAGGCATCGGTGTGCGCGCTTGGTGTCGGATCCTTCAACGCCATGCAGGCGCTCTCGACGCGCAACGACGAGCCCGAGCGCGCCTCGCGTCCCTTCGACCGCGATCGCGCCGGCTTCGTGATCGGTGAGGGAGCGGCGATGGTGGTGCTCGAGGAACTCGACTCCGCCAGGCGCCGTGACGCGCATATCTACGCGGAGCTGAGCGGCTACGGAGCCACCGCGGACGCGTCGCATATCACCGCGCCCGAGCCCAACGGCGACGGCGCCCGCCGCTGCGTGCTGCGTGCGCTCGAGCGCGCCCACGCCGCGCCGGCCGACATCGGCTACATCAACGCGCACGGAACCGGCACGCAGCTCAACGACGCCGCCGAGACCAAGGCCATGAAGGCGGCCCTCGGCGAAGTCGCCGCGACGGTGCCGATGTCGTCGACCAAGTCGATGCACGGGCACCTCCTCGGCGCTGGCGGTGCCCTCGAGGCGATCATCGCTGTTCTGGCCATTCGTGACCAGTACGTGCCGCCCACGATCAACCTCGACGAGCCGGACCCCGAGTGCGACCTCGACTACGTCCCCAACGTGGGCCGCGACCAGCGCATCGACCTCGCCATCAGCACCTCGTTCGGATTCGGCGGCCACAACGCCTGCCTCGCCTTCTCGCGCGTCGAGTAGGAGTCGAGTCCACCAAGGGGACGGTCTGACCCGCATCTGTCTCGCCGCAGACAGGCTTCGCAGGCGTTAGCGTCACTGCGAACTCGCCACCGGCGAGTTCTTCGCTCCTTCGCCTGCTGCAGAACTTGCTCGACACGCGCGGGTCAGACCGTCCCGGTCGCTCCGGTCCGCGACAGTCGCGCGATCCAGGCCTCGATGTCGTCCGGGTCGCGGGGTAGGGCCTCACTGAGGTTGCGATGACCGTCCCCGGTGACCAGGACGTCGTCCTCGATGCGCACCCCGATGCCGCGGTAGCGCTCGGGGACGGTGAGGTCGTCGGCCTGGAGGTACAGGCCGGGCTCGACGGTGAGGACGTTGCCGACCTGCAGCGCGCCGTGATAGTACGTGTCGCGCGCGTTGAGGCAGTCGTGCACGTCGAGCCCGAGCATGTGGCTGGTGTTGTGGATGGTCCAGCGACGGTGCAGAATCATGTCGCGACGGATGGCCACGGCGGGGTCGACGGTGAGGATGCCGAGGCGGTGCAGGCCCTCGGTGAGCACACGCATCGCCGCGCGGTGCGGCGCCATGAACGGCGCCCCGGGCTTGACCTCGGCGAGAGCTGCGTTCTGGGCGTCGAGGACGAGCTGGTAGATCTCGCGCTGTTCGGGCGTGAACGTCCCCGACACCGGGATGGTGCGCGTGATGTCGGCGGTGTAGAGCTGGCGGCACTCCACCCCGGCGTCGAGGAGGAGGAGGTCGCCGTAGTTGACGTCGCCGTCGTTGCGCGTCCAGTGCAGCACGGTGGCGTGAGCCCCCGAGGCGGCGATGGTGTCGTAACCGACGTCGTTGCCCTCGATGCGCGCCCGGGCGTTGAACACGCCCTCGACGACGCGCTCGCCCGACTCCATCGCGTCAGGCAGTGCCTTGACCACGTCCTCGAAGGCACGGATCGTGGAATCGACCGCCTGCTGGAGCATGGTGACCTCGAAGCCGTCCTTGACCAGGCGCATCTCGGACAGCGCGGTGAGGAGCTCGTCATCTGCTCCAGCCGCGGGCAGCGCCGCGTCGATGCGCGCGTCCATGGCGCGCACGGTGACGGTGTCGGCGCCGGCGAGGCGCTCGAGGTGGGCCTGCAGATCCGCGAGCGGAGCGGTGGCGACGCCGAGATGCTGGCTTGTCTCGGTCAGGCCCATGCGCGGTCCGGTCCAGAACTCGCCGTACCTGTGGTCGGTGAAGAACTCGTGCGTTGAGCGGTCGTTGCGGGGCTCGACGAAGAGCGTGGCGCGGTGACCGCCACCGTCAGCCTCCATGACGAGCACCGAATTCGGGTCCATGCCGCCGCTCAGCCAGAAGAAATCGGTGCCAGGACGGAAGCGGTAATCGACGTCGTTGGAGCGGACCTTGAGCGGTCCCGTCGGGATGACCAGGTTCCTGCCCGAAAACCGTTGCGACAGCGCACGCCGGCGAGCCTCGAAGTTGTCGGCCGCGGGGTGGCGCGGCGCGGCAACATCAGGCAAGGGCGCCCATCCGCTCGACATCAGCTCCATGAGAGCGCGCGGCATGGGCGGTTCGTGAGGTCCGATCCAGATCCATCGTTCGCTCTCCGGGTGGTCCTCGGAGACGTCGGGCGCGGTGGCGGCGTCGCTGTCGTCGGTGGCCATGCGCAGCACTGTACCGAGCGGCGACGTAGCATCGACGCGTGGTCGCAGCGCAGCCGGCGCAGTCGCGTCTCACCGCGGTCCGCGCCGACATCACCACAGTGCCCGCGGACGCCGTGGTCAACGCCGCCAACAGCCAACTCGCCGGCGGCGGCGGGGTCGACGGAGCCATTCACCGCGCCGCCGGGCCGTCGCTGATGAGCGAGCTGCGCGAGCGCTACGACGTCTGTCCGACGGGGTCCGCGGTGATCACCGGTGCGGGTCGCCTGCGCGCCAGGCACGTCATCCACGCGGTCGGGCCGCGCTGGCGCGACGGGGAGCACGGCGAGCCCGCCGCGCTGCGCTCGGCCTACCGGCGTTCCTTCGAGCTCGCCGCGGGGCACGGCGCGACCACGGTGGTGAGCCCCTCGATCAGCACCGGCATCTACGGATTCCCCATCGAGCAGGCGGCGCCGATTGCCGTCGCGGAGGCACGCTCCGCCCTGGCCGCCCCGGGCACGCCAGTTGGGCAGATCACCTTCGCGCTCTTCAGCGACTCCGACCTCGCCGTGTTCCAGCGGGAGATCGAGGCGGCTGGTGGCGGGGAGCTCACGTCGCCCCCACCGCGGCCAGGGCCGCCAGCCAGCTGACCGTCGCTGCCGCCACGAGCAGCGCCAGGACCGGGAAGACGAGCCGCGGACCACGTCTGGCCACGGGGACCAACGCCCCGATGGCGAGCAGGGCGGCCGCCACCAGCGCCAGAGCCGCCTGGCCGAGGACGCCGCGGACGGCCACCGCGTACACCGCGGCGGCGAGCAGTGCGGCGCTGATGGCCCCGCGCGAGGCGCGCGCTCCGAGAACTGCGGCGAGGGTGTGCGCGCCGCCGCGCTCATCGCCCTCGCGGTCGGGGAGCCCGTTGGCGAGGAGCAGGGCAAGCGCGAGCAGGCCGGCCAGCGGCACCCCGGCGACGGCGCCACCACGACGGCCGGTGATCACCATGGCCATGAGTGGCACGGTGGCGAAACCCGCCCACCACGACAGCACCGCGGCCGGGGTGCGCTTCAGCAGCAGGTCGTAGCTGGCCCCGGCCGCGATCGCGAGAAGGTCCGCGAGCAGGAGGTCGCGGCCGAGGTACGCCGCAGCACCGAGCGACAGCGCGAAACCGCTCAGCGCCAGCAGCAGCGCGCCGGTCCGAGGCACTGCGCCGCGCGCGATTGGCTTGAACGGCTTGGATTGCGCGTCCAGCGACCAGTCAGCCCAGTCGTTGAGCGCCCCGATGGCCAGCTGGGTGGGCAGCATCACCAGGGTGAGGCCCACCGCCGTGCGCGCTGAGGGCAGCTGCCTGCCCAGCAGCCCGGCGGCCGCGACCACTGTCGCGGTGACCAGCAGCGACGGCCCGGGGTGGGTGATAAACAGCCACGCCTTGGGCCGTCCGCCGGCCGCGCTTCGTTCGTCGAGAAGCCGCCACCCGCTACGATTCGGCCGGTCCGATCGGGGCATCTGCCCTTCCCATGTGAGGCTTCCGCCGCTGTCCACTCGCGCTTCCTCGCCTGCTCGAGCGCCGTCCGACATCCCCGATCGGGAGGTGGCGGCGCGCCTCGACCACGACGTGGTGGTGGTCGGCGGCTGCGGCCGCGCCGGTCTCCCCTTGGGCATCGCGCTGGGTCAGTGCGGCCTGCGGGTGGCGCTGTACGACACCAACCAGGCGGCGGTCGACATCGTCAACGACGGGCGCCTCCCTTTTAGCGAGGCCGGTGCCCAGGAACCTCTCGCCGAGCTCCGCGCCACCGCGGCGCTCGAGGCGACCACCGTCCCCGATGTGATCGCGGGCGCGGAGTTCGTCGTGGTGGTCATCGGCACGCCGGTCGACGAGCATCTCAACCCCAATCCGCAGGCCGTGGTGAGAGCCATCGCGGAGTTCGCCGACCACCTCAACCGGGGCCAGGTGATCGTGCTGCGCAGCACCATCTATCCCGGCGTCACGGCTCTCGTCGAGCGCTACCTCGCGGCTCGCGGGCTGAATAACCAGGTGTGCTTCTGCCCGGAGCGCATCGCCCAAGGGCGCTCCCTGACCGAGCTGCGTGAGCTGCCCCAGATCATCTCGGCGCGCACCCCGGAGGGGATGGCGCGGGCGCGCCAGCTGTTCGCCCGGCTCGCTCCGGAGCTCATCGAGCTGCAGCCCGAGGAGGCCGAGCTCGCCAAGCTCTTCACCAACACCTGGCGCTACATCCGCTTCGCAGCCGCGAACCAGCTCTACATGATGGCCAACGACTTCGGCCTTGACTTCGAGCGCATCCGGCATGCCCTGATCAAGGACTACCCGCGCGCGGCGGACATGCCCGGCCCAGGTTTCGCCGCCGGGCCGTGCCTCTTCAAGGACACCATGCAACTGGCTGCCTTCAACAACAACCAGTTCACCCTCGGGCACACCAGCATGATGATCAACGAGGGGTTGCCGCTGTACGTGGTCGCCCGCCTGGAGCGGCGCTTCGACCTCGCCACCACCAGCGTCGGGGTGCTCGGCACCGCGTTCAAGGGCGAGTCCGACGACATCCGCTCCTCGCTCGCGTACAAGCTCAAGCGCATCCTCGCGTTCAAGGCCAAGCGCGTGCTCTGCGCCGATCCCTACGTCACCGTCGACCCTGACCTGGTGTCGCAGGAGGAGTTGCTCGAGAGCGCCGACCTCGTGGTCATCGGCGCGCCGCACACCCGTTACGCGACCCTCGACATCAAGCGCCCGGTCGTCGACGTGTTCAACATCCGCCGCCAGGGCGTGCTCATATGAGGCCTCGGGTCTCCATTGTGATCCCGGCCTACAACGAGGGTGCGGAGATCGACGACTGCCTCGACCGCATTCTCGAGGCGGTGAAGCTCCCTTGCGAGATCCTGGTCGTATACGACACGTCCGACGACACCACGGCGCCGTACGTCAAGAAGTACTCGCGGCGGGACAATCGCGTCGTCGGGCTGCTCAACAGCGAGGGCCACGGGCCGGCGGCCGCGCTGCGCTTCGGCATCCAGCATGCCGCCGCCGATGTCACCGTGGTGACCATGGCCGACGGCTCTGACGATCCCATGCAGATCGACCAGCTCACGCGGCTCGTGGAACGGGGTGTCGTCGTCGCCGCCGCATCGCGCTACATGCGCGGTGGCCAGCAGGTGGGTGGTCCACGGCTCAAGGGCTTCATCTCACGCCTGGCGGGCCAGTCCCTTCACCTCGTTGCCCGCGTGGGCACGCACGACCCCACCAACTCGTTCAAGGCGTATTCGACGGACTTCATCCGCGAGGTGGGCATCGCGTCCGACGCGGGGTTCGAGCTCGGCATCGAGATGGTCGCCAAGGCGCACCGCCGCGGCCTGCCGATCGCAGAGATCCCCACCATCTGGCTCGACCGCAGCCAGGGACAGTCCAACTTCAAGGTGCGCGAGTGGATTCCCCGCTACCTGCGCTGGTACCTCGCTGCGCTCGGCCCCCGTCGCGAGCGCAACCGCCCCGGGTACCGCGTCCATCCCCATGCCTGGAAAGACGACAGAGACGAGAGCAGGTGAGCAGGGTCCTGATCACCGGGTCGCAGGGTTTCATCGGCGGCTACATCGTCGAGGAGCTGCTGCGAGGCGACCACACCGTGGTCGGTGTCGACGACCTCTCGAAGTACGGGCGCGTGTCCAAATCGTACGACGAGAATCCTGCGTACTCGTTCGTCGAGGGTGACGCACGCGACGTGGACCTGCTCAGCGGCTTGCTGGTCAGCTGCGACCACTTCATCGCGGGCGCGGCCATGATCGGCGGCATCTCGTACTTCCACACCTACGCCTACGACCTGCTGGCGACCAACGAGCGCATCATGGCGGCCTCATGTGACGCGGCCATCGCGGCACACCGTGACGGGGGCCTGGAGAAGGTCACTTACGTGAGCAGCTCGATGGTGTTCGAGTCGGCGACATCCTGGCCGTCTGTCGAGGGCTCGGAACGGCAGATCCCGCCGCCGCTCTCCTCATACGGCTTCCAGAAGCTCGCTGTCGAGTACTACGCGCGCGCCGCCTGGGACCAGTACAAGCTCCCCTACACCATCGTGCGACCGTTCAACTGCGTGGGCATCGGCGAGGGTCGCGCCCTCGGGGAGGTTGAGATCCTCAGCGGCAACGTCAAGCTGGCGATGAGCCACGTCGTGCCCGACCTCGTGCAGAAGGTGCTCAAGGGCCAGGACCCGCTGCACATCCTCGGCAGCGGCGAGCAGACGCGCCACTACACATACGGGGGCGACCTCGCCCGCGGCATCGTCACCGCCATGGCGCATCCCGCCGCGCTCAACAACGACTTCAACCTCTCGACCGCGCAGCGCACCACCGTGCGCGAGCTCGCCGAGAAGATCTGGCACCGCGTCCGCGGCGCCGAGGAGCCGTTTCGCTTCGTGTCGGACGAGCCCTTCGAGCACGACGTGCAGCGGCGCATCCCCGACATCACCAAGGCCAAGGAGGTGCTCGGCTTCGAGGCCACCACCTCGCTCGACGACATGCTCGACGAGGTGGTGCCGTGGATTACGTCGGCGATCGCTCAGGGGGCCATCTGAGCAGGCCGTCGGGTCAGCCGCCGTAGTAGCCGCCCCCGGCCGATGTCGGGCTTGGTGAGCTGGATGCGGGGGTCGACCCCGTCGCCACGACCGACCACCCCGGGTAGTTGCCGTTGGCGTCGCCGGGCTTGGTGTCCCCCGAGAAGAAGTGGAGCGGCTTGCCGTTGTACGTGACCTGGACGCCGTGCCCGTCGGTGCGGGTGATCGTGCCCACCTGGCCGGTGATTCCGGCCCCGGCTCCGGGCGTGGTGCCGGCCGACACCGTCAGCGGCGGCCAGGTGCTGATGCAGGACCCGGTACAGGCGCTGGTGCCGCTTCCCGCGACGTCCTGTGCGAACTGGTACACCGTCATGGAGTTCGAGCCGGCCACGAGCACGACGCCGTGGCCGCTGATGGTCATCGTCGCCAGGGTGGGGCTCGAGGTCGAGCCCGAGCCCGCTCCTCCACCACTGGATGTGGCGGCGCTCGCGCCGCAGCCTGAGATGGCCAGCAGAGCGGCGGCGGCGACCAGCCCGCGTGCGGTTGCGCCTGGCATGTCGATCCTCCCGATGGGTTGTGTGCCCAGTGTCCGGCCATCTGGGGCCGGCGCGCAAATGTCCGAAGGTCTTAAGACGCGCCGTCACACCCCGTGGCGCTGGGCCCAGAGCGCGGCCTGGGTGCGGTCGGCGACGCCGATGCGCCCGAAGATGCTGGTCATGTGCGCCTTGACCGTCTTCTCGCTGATCGCCAGGCGCCAGGCGATCTGCTTGTTGCTGAGCCCCCGTGCCACCAGCCTGAGCACGTCGAGCTCACGGGTGGTCAGCTCCTCGAAGGGCCGCCGTCCACGCCGGG
>CATPAP010000279.1 GCA_955651875.1 Candidatus Dormiibacterota bacterium | reverse complement strand
GCAGGTCGTCCCACCAGACGGTGCCCGTCGCCATCGCGTAGGACCGCGTGCCGGCATCGTCCAGGGTGTGGCCGTTCATGCCACGCGCGCACAGCCGCACGCGGATGACCACGTTCGCTCCGCCCCCTCCGCAGGCCGAGCTGGCTCACGCCGACGCTTTCTGCCGCCGGCTGGCGCGCCGCCACTACGAGAACTTCACCGTCGCCTCGGCGGTGCTGCCGGCCGAGCTCCGCGTCCACCTTGCGCGCATCTATGCGTACTGCCGCGTCACCGACGACCTCGGTGACGAGAGCCGTTCCGATACGCGGCTGCGGGCATGGCGCGACCAGGTGGACGCCGCGCTGACGGGCGCGGTCACCCCCACACACCCCGTCCTCCTGGCACTCCGCGAGACGGTCACGGCGTGCGCAATCCCCGTCCAGCCGTTCCTCGACCTGATCAGCGCCAATCTCCAGGACCAGCACGTCGCGGTGTACCCGACCTGGGCCGAGCTCGAGGGGTACTGCCAGCTGTCGGCCGCGCCGGTGGGAAGGATGGTGCTCGCCATCCTCGGCATTCGTGGCGAGCGCGCCGAACAGCTCTCCGACTCGGTGTGCATCGGCCTGCAGCTCGCCAACTTCGCCCAGGACGTCGCCGTCGATGCCCGCCTCGGCCGCTGTTATCTGCCTGCCGACGATGTCGAAGCGCTCGGAGTCCGGGGTGCCGTGCGCGCCCTGTGCGAGCGCGCCGAGCGTTTGCTGCAGGCGGGCTACGAGCTCGAGAGCATGACCACCGGTCGTCTGCGCGCTCAGCTGGCCATGTACAGGCTCGGCGGCACCGCGATCCTCGACGCGATCGCGCGCGCGTCCTACCGGACCGACGTGGTGCGCCCTCAGGTGAGCGCAACCGTCAAGGCGCGCCTCGCCGCCGAGGCGATCACCCTCCTCGCCGGCGAGCACGACGGCGCCTCTGCGGGCGGTCGGGGCATCGTCGAGGCGGAGCGGGTTTGCCAGAGGCTGGCGCGGCGCAACGCGGCGAACTTCTACTGGGGATTCATCGCCTTGGCCCGTCCACAGCGCACCGCGATCTACGCGCTGTACGACTTCGCACGACAGGTCGACGACGCCGTCGACGCGCCGGGCGACGCGGATCCGCGCGCTCGGCTCGCCGACACGCGGCTGCGCCTGCGACGCGCGCTCGCGGGCGACCCTGACGACGAGGTCACCATCGTTCTCGCCAGGGCGGTGGCCGCGTACCGTATCCCGCTGACGGAGCTGGAGGGGCTCGTCGACGGAGTCGAGCGCGACCTGTCCACGCGTCGCTACGACAGCTGGGAGGAGCTGGCCGGCTACTGCAATCTGGTGGCGTCGACGGTGGGGCGCATGTGCGTACGCATCTTCGGGTTCGACGACGACATCGCCCTTGGTCACGCCGACGACCTCGGACTCGCCATGCAGCTGACCAACATCCTGCGCGATGTGCGCGGCGACCTCGAGCTCGGCCGGGTCTACCTCCCTGCCGACGAGCTCGCCGCGTTCGGCATCACCGAGGCGCACCTCGCCCACGGTGAACCGGCCCCGCGCTGGCACGAGTTCGTCGACTTCCAGGCACAACGGGCGCGCCGGCTCTTCAGGTCGGGGCTGCGCGTCGAGCGCCACATCCCCCAGCGCGCGGGCATCTGCGTGCGCACCATGGCGGGCCTGTACCAGCGCATCCTCGCCGAGATCGAGGAGCATCCCGACATCCCGCTGCACCGGCGTCTCTCCCTGGCACCGTCAAGCAAGGCAGCCGTCCTGCTGCGGGCTGCGCTCCCACGGGGCGCGCGGGTCACACCGCCGGGCTTCAGCCGGAACGGGCACAGCCGGAACGGGCACAGCTGATGCGCGTCGTTGTCGTCGGAGCGGGGCTGGCCGGGCTCGCCGCGGTGTGCAAGCTCGCCGACCGCGGCCACGACGTCGTCCTTGTCGAGAGGAGCCGGTTGCTCGGCGGCAAGGCGACCTCGTTCACCGTCGACGGCGTCGAGGTGGACAACGGCCAGCACGTTCACCTGGGGTGCTGCACTGAGTACCTCGACTTCGTCGCCGCGCTCAGCATGAGCGAGTCGCTGTGCACGCAGCCGCGATTCGAGGTGACGGTGCTGCGCCGTCAGCGGCGGCCCAGCCGCCTGCGCGCGGCGCGCGGTCTGCCGGGTTCGCTCAGCCTGCTGCCGTCGTTCGCCCGCTACGCACCTCTTGGGTTGAGGGCCAAGCTCCAGGTGGCCCGTGCTCTGCGCCACGCGCACCAGCGCGTCGACGCCGCGGAGACGTTTGCGATGTGGCTCCGCCGCCACCGGCAGGACGCCGCCGCGATCGAATGGTTCTGGGACCTCTTCGTGGTACCCGCGCTCAACGCGAAGGCCGACGAGGTCAGCGCGGCCGACGCCCTGTTCGTCATCCGCACCGCGTTCGCCGGCGATCCACACGCTGCAGCGATCGGCTGGTCGCGCGTGCCGCTGGCGCGCATCGCCGCAGCCGCGGCCACACGCGCCTCCGAGGTCCGGCTGCGGACGAGCGCGGTGGGGCTGGTCGACGACGGTGAGACAGTCCGCGGGGTGAGCTGCGCGAACGGTGAGGAGATCGGCGCCGACGCCGTGGTGCTCGCGGTGCCCCCGGCTCGCCTCGCCAACATCCTCGTGGACGCCGGCCGCTTCGGCGTGCACGGGCTGGAGCGCTTCCGCTCCCGCGCCATCGTCGACGTGCATCTCTGGTTCGACATCCCCGACGTGGGACTGACCTTCGCCGCGATCGCTCGCTCGCCCGTGCAGTGGGTGTTCGAGAAGCGTCCGGGCTACCTGTGCTGCAGCCTCAGCGCCGCCGACGCGCTGGTCGGTCGTCCGGAGGCGGAGCTGGTCGAGCTGTGCCGCGCCGAGGTCGCCGCGGTGTGGCCGCGGCTCGCGTCGGCACGGTTGCTGCGCGGCGCCGTGACGCGCGACCCTGAGGCGACTTTCGTGCCCGCGCCCGGCCTGATACGACAGGGAGCGCAGACGGCGCGGCCGAACCTGGTCATCGCCGGAGCGTGGACGGCGACGGGGTGGCCGGCGACGATGGAGTCGGCGGTGCGCAGCGGGCGGGCTGCCGCCGACGGCCTGGTGGGGGTTGTCGCTCCCGTCACAGCGGAACTGGAGGCCGTGCATGGCTGACACCATGCTGGGTGCTGAGACCGCGCAAGCCCCCGCGCGCGCCGCCGTCGCCGCCGCGGTCGATCACCTGCTCGCGCAGCAGGACGCCGCCGGTTGGTGGGCCGGAGAGCTCGAGACCAACGTCACGATGACCGCAGAGCACGTTCTCCTGCTCACCTTTCTCGGCCTTCCGTGCGAGGCCATCCGTGAGGGCGCGACCCGACATCTGCTCGATGCCCAGCGCGAGGACGGCTCGTGGGGCCTGTACCACGAGGCGCCCGCCGACCTGAGCACAACCATTGAGGCGTACGTCGCGCTGCGTGTCCTCGGCCTCGACGCCGGGCGTCCGGAGCTGCGCAGCGCTTTGCGAGTCATCCTCGAGCAGGGCGGGGTGGCCCACGCACGCGTCTTCACCAAGATCTGGCTCGCGCTCTTCGGTGCCTATCCGTGGGAGGGCGTGCCGAGCATGCCCCCGGAGCTCGTCTGGTTGCCGCCGCGCGTCCCCCTCAACCTGTACGACTTCGCGTGCTGGGCGCGCGGCACGGTGGCGCCGTTGCTCATCGTCATATCACGACGACCGCGGCGACCTCTGCCGTTCCCGCTCGACGAGCTCGTGCTACCGGGAACGGAACGACGCCTGCGCCGCATCGAGGGCAGCGGGCCCTTCGCGTGGGCCGACCACCTTCTCAAGCAGTACGACCGGCTCCGCCACCAACCCGGCCGCCCCGCGGCCCGGCGGCGCCTGGTCGGTTGGATTCGCGAGCGCCAGGAGGCCGACGGCAGCTGGGGCGGCATCCAGCCGCCGTGGGTGTACTCCCTGATCGCGCTCCACCTCGAGGGCATGGCGCTCGACCATCCGGTGATGCGCCGTGGCCTGCGGGGGCTGGACCGGTTCGCGCTCGAGGACGACGGAGGCTGGCGCCTGCAGGCGTGCATGTCGCCGGTGTGGGACACCGCGCTCGCCGTCCTTGCATTGCGCCGCGCCGGCCTGCCAGCGGATGCCGAGCCGATCCGACGCGCCGTCCGCTGGCTGATCGCGGAGCAGATCCTCGGCGGTGGTGATTGGCAGGTTCGCTGCCCGCCCGGTGTGCAAGGCGGCGGATGGGCGTTCGAGTTCGACAACGACATCTATCCCGACGTCGACGACTCCACCATCGTGGTCCTTGCCCTGCTCACAGCGGAACCGACAGCCGAGGTGAGCCTCGCCGTCGAGCGTGCCCGGCACTGGGTGGAGGCAATGCGATCGAGTGACGGCACCTGGGCGGCGTTCGATCGCGACAACGTCCGCACGCTCGTCTACAGGCTGCCGTTCGCCGACTTCGGTGCCATGCTCGACCCACCCACCGAGGACGTGACCGCGCACGCGGTGGAGATGCTGACCGCGCTGGGAGAACCTGCGACGAGCGCTGTGGTTGCTCCAGCGATCGCGTACCTGCGCAGGGCCCAGCAACCACCGGGCTCGTGGCGCGGGCGATGGGGGGTCAATCACCTCTACGGCACCTGGTGCGTAGCGAGCGCGCTGGCCCCATTGC
>CATPAP010000278.1 GCA_955651875.1 Candidatus Dormiibacterota bacterium | reverse complement strand
GCAACCTGCAGAGCCTCGTCGAGATGGGCGTCGACAAGAACACCACCGTGGTGTTCCCTGCCCCGCTGATGAGCACGATCCAGGAGCTCGGGGCGTTCCTCTCCCGCGAGAGGGCGGCTAGCAAACTGATTCCGCCTCCGACCGGCGCGAAGAGGCGCTCACCCAGACACGATGCTCAGGGGTCCGGGTCGGGATGCTAGACAAGTTCCAGGGACGCGGAGCGCCGCTCGTCCTCTACCCGATGGCCACGTCCTCACAGGCGATGCGCCACGCGGTTTTGGGCTGAGCACCTTCTGGATGGTCCGGACACAGCTCGACGATGTCGCGGAGCAGTTGCCGAGGCCTCGCTCAGTAGACGTGCCGGCGAAGGCGATACGGCGGGTCTCCGTCGACCCTTACGTGACGAGGCAGCTCGAGCGCCCGCCCACCGGGCCGCGCGACGATCGCCGAAGGGCGCGGCTCGTCCCGGCAAGGGATCAGCTCGGGGCTGCTCACGCCACCAGAGACATCAGCTCGCGCACGACCTCGGGGGCAGGCTTGACCGCACGGGACGTGCTCCACCGAAAGGCCGGCGTAGCACGCCATCGGCAACGGGGCCTCGGCCGTCGCGGAGGGAGGGGACGTGCCGCGGTTGCCGGCACCGATCGCTCCCTCCAGCGACAAGCGCAGGACCAGAACTACCACTTCGGCCTTACAAGATCGCGATGTATCTCAAGCGGTACCCCAGCGGGTAGCCGCATGGCGCAGCTGGGCACTCGGCCCGTGATCGACCGCCGTGTGTGGCAACCCACGCGTGGCAGGACAATCAGCACATGACCACCCCGCGTGATGAAGGAGACCAACTGATGGAGTTGCATGAGTTCCACGACGTCAGCATCAACAACAAGCGCATCAAAAAGCTGGTCAACCTCGACGCTGTCGAGTGGGTAGACCCTCCTGACGACCTCGCAAACGATGCGTCGGTTTGGGGTCTGCACATGCGCAGCGGCAAGCCCATCACCGTGGAGAACTCCGAGCAGACGCGCGGCTTTCTCGACTCGATCACCCGCTCCACGGCCCCGCCGGAGTTGCTGATCTGACCTCTATCCCTCGCTCACCGCGCCGCGTGTTATACAGGCCCAGGGACGCCACGAACCCGCCGAACGCGTCAGTCCTGTGAGCCGCTCAGGGGCGACCTCGATACGCCGCTGGCCTCGGGGCAATCGGGCCAATCTGGGACGAAGTGGATCAGATGCGACACAACCCCGATTCCGTGTGATCCACTCGCCTCTGCGGCGGGAAAGACGGACACTGTCGCGATGACAGACGACCATCCCGCTGACCAGCGGCCGGCCGCCGCGACCAAAACGGCCAAGAAAACCCAGGCGCTCCTGCGAGAGGCTCGTTTCCTCTTGCGTCGCGTTGACAAGGTCGAGGCCGCGGCTGGAGCGATCGATGATCTCCCGACCCACCAGCTCGCCGCCGAGGCGCGCGAGGCGGTCGAGCGGCTCACGAATCACCTCGTCAGGCTGGAGCGGCAGCACCACCGCCGGGTTCATGAAGCCGCCCGTCCCCGGGGGCATGTGCAACGCTGATCCTTCCTCGCCACCGGCGGCCTTCTCCGGGCCGCTCGAGCCGGACATTCCCTCCTCTGTCGACAACCTGCGGCGCGTCGTGCCGCTACGAGGGCGGCGACCAGAGCGACTGCCAGGCCGCCGCGCGTGACATGCGGGCACGATGGGACTCGCGACGTACTCTGGTGACAGCATGTACTCTGGCTCGACGGCGACCACGAATCTTACGGTGACCAAGGCGACCACGCCGTTCACCGCAAGTGCGACCCCGCCGAGTGTCGCCTACGGCACCAGTTCCACCCTTGCGGAGAGTGGCCTGCCGGGCGGGGCGACGGGGACTGTGACATTTGCCTCCGGCACCACCACGTTGTGTACCGCAACGCTGCCCGCGACCAGTTGCAGCACATCAACCACGCTTCGCGCAGGGAGCTATGCGGTGACGGTGACGTATTCGGGTGACAGCAACTACGCGAGCTCGACGGCGACGACGAACCTCACCGTAACGCCCGCGGCCACGACCACGACGGTGACCTCGTCACAAAATCCAGCTGCGCCCAATCAGTCCATCACGTACGCGGCGCAGGTGAGCCCCAATCCGGGCAGTAGCTCCGTGACATTCACCGACAACGGCGTGGCCATCGGTGGCTGCACCGCCGTGCCCATTGATCCGACCACCGGCAAGGCGACGTGCTCGACGACATATCCTGGCGCCGGCACGCATACGATTTCCGCTGCGTTCAATGGCAATGCGAACTACCAGGTGAGTAGTGCTCCCACCAGTGGTGTGGACGCACTCACGGAGACGGTGCAACCTGCAGTTGGCGTGCCGGTGACCGGGTCCAGCGGACCTGCTTCGTTGGCTGGACTGTTCGGTGGTGTCCTCGGTGGCCTGGGCGTGCTGAGCCTCATCGGCGCAGCGTTCATGCAGCGTGACAGCTACTTGGAAGGTGAGAAGTAGGTACTTGCTGCGGGTTGGTGCGTTTAACCTCCACTCTCAGGTAAACCCTACGCTGGCCCTGCTCAGTGGGTCAGTTTGCCGGGGTGCCTCGGCTTGGCGGCGTCCGGGTGGCTACACGACCATCCGGCTCCGCCCTCCCGGGGTAATCCCCGGATGGCGGCCGCGGGCGGCGTCTCGCTCAACTCCGTCCGCACCGGCTCATCCCTCCTGCCGGCCTGCCCGCAGTCGGGCAGTGGTCGGGCGCTCCGGACGACAGCAGGTGCGAGGGGATACCATCCGCGCACCAGCCCGGCGGTATGGCCGGGCTCAGGACGCAGCGGAGGACATCGATGCCAACCGTCATCGGCCATCACGACGTGAAGGACACCAAGCACTGGCTTGCCTCTCCGAAGCGCGAAGAGGTCTTCGGACCCCTCGGCGTCACCAACATCCGGACGTTCGTCGACCCGGAGAACCCGACACGGGTTGCGGTGCTCATGGACGTTGCAGACCTGGATGCCCTCAGGGCCGCGATGCAGACCCAGCCGATGGCCGACGCGATGGCGTATGACGGCGTGGTGCCTGAATCCCTGGTGATGCTCGTCGAAGCGTAGTTCGCTGCTGGGCGACCAGTTTAGAAATAGGGCGCTTCCGGCGCCTTCGAGCACTGATTGACAGCGATCCGGAGTGGCATGACGGGGAGGTCGTCTTCGCCCGGCCCTGACGACACGCGCCGCGCCGCCTGCAGCTACCCGCGCAACAGCAGCTCTGCCACCCGTACAGCGTTCGTCGCGGCGCCTTTGCGCAAGTTGTCAACCGCAAGCAGGTGCCCACACCGGGTCGCACTGGGTCCGGGACGGTCCCTGGCACTAGTGTGGTGCACCAGTTTTAGATTGCCGCTTGTGCGAGTGCAATGCGACCGCGCCGCACCTTCGCGAGGATCGCGTCCGCGGTGGCGGTCCAGATGAAGGGCTTGGGGTCGGAGTTGTTGGCCTTCATGTAAGCCTCAATGGCGGCGATCAGATCTGGAACGGAGGAGAACACGCCGCGCCTGATGGCCTTCTCGGTGATATCGCGGAACCAGCGTTCGACGAGGTTCAGCCAAGAGCTTGATGTCGGGGTGAAATGCGGGTGGAACCGAGGGTGCTTGGATAGCCACTCCTTCACCTCGGGATGCTTGTGCGTGGCGTAGTTGTCAAGGATCATGTGCACCGCCAGTCCTTTGGGTACCTCCCGCTCAAACCGGCGCAGGAACTTGAGGAACTCATCGTGCCGGTGGCGTGGTAGGCACTCGCCGATGACCTTTCCACTCAACACGTTGAGTGCTGCGAACAGGGTAGTAGTGCCATTGCGCTTGTAATCGTGGGTCATAGTGCCCGCGCGGCCCTTCTTCAGCGGCAGCGAAGGTTGGGTGCGGTCCAGCGCTTGCACCGACGACTTTTCATCCATACACAGCACCACGGCCTTATCCGGTGGGTTGAGATAGAGACCGACCACGTCGATGAGCTTCTCGTCGAACTTTGGGTCGTTCGACAGTTTGAACGTGCGCACAAGGTGGGGCTTGAGCCCACGTGACGACCAGATTCGCTGCACGGTTGCGGGACTGACATTGGCGGCCTTGGCCATCGAACGGCAACTCCAGTGCGTCAACGCAGGGGGACGTCCTTCTTGGGTCAACCGTACGATCTCCGCGATCTTGTTCGTCTGGATGGACGGTTTGCGGCCACGACCGGCGGCTACCTTGCCGAAGTCCCCCAAACCCTCGGCGGCGAAGCGATCGCGCCAGGCACGAACTGTTGGTACCGACATACCGACTTTGTCCGCGATGTGGCAATTGGCCACGCCTTCAGCCGCGAGCAACAATGCCTGCGATCGTGTCACCAGTCGATGTGCCCAACGCAGCTCACATCGCGGTGCGATAGTGGAGATGAACCACGCCGTTGCCGAATCGATGTTCGTCCAAGAGCTCGAGCTTCAGGCGGACAGCCTCGGGGAGGGACTGTTTACCACCTCCCACAACGATGGGCGTGAGAAACAGGTGGCACTCATCGACCAGTCCGGCCTTGATCGCCTGTCCGGCGAGGTCGGAGCCGCCCACGGTGATGTCGCGTGTCGCTGTCGCTTTCATCTGCCGGATCGCTTCGGGGTCAAAGGCTCGCTCGATTCGGGTCCGGGCGCTTGACACCGTCGTGAGGGTCTTGGAGTACACGATCTTATCCGCCGCCTGCCATATACTTGTGAAGTCCTGCTCGACCGGCGACTGGTCTGCGAGGGTGTGCGCGGTCTCCCAATAGACCATCGTCGCGTACATCCGGCGCCCGAAGAGATAGGTGCCCGCTTGTCGCTCAAGGTCGTTGACGAATGCGAACACCTCCTCGCCGGGCATTGCCCAGTCGAAGTTGCCCCCTTCGTCCTCGACGTAGCCGTCGAGCGAAGTGATCGCCGAGTAGATCAGCCTGGCCGTGGTGTGCCTTCCCTTTACTAACTGCATTTCGCGACTGGCAACTCGGTCGCCAGGTACAGGTTGGGGATTCCTGGGGATCTAACCCCATTTGTCCCATAAACCAAAGCCTATTTGCGAGACACTACACTAGGTTGCGTCGGAGGGCGCTCGGCCGCGCGCGAACACGTAGCTGGTTTCGACCAGCTGCCAGACGGTGTCCAGCTCTCCCTCGTCGCGCGGGCCGTAGACCATCACCAGCGTTGCAGGTGCGATGCCGCGACGAGCCATCGGGTGGAGTTCCGCCCACCCCTTGTCGATGGCTTCGGTCGCGACCACGGCCGGCAACATGAGGTGCAGGCTGCCGTCGTCGGCGCCGTGCAGATGGGCAAACTCAGTGCCAACCATGAAGGCGTCGGCAGGACCGTTAGCCAGCTGTGTGCCGAGGTGCAGCGCACGCGTCTGCGGAAGTGAGACGCCGCTGCTGCCGGCGCGCACTCCCTCGAGGCCGGTCATCCGTTGCCACAACTGCTCCTGTAAAGCGACGGGTGCCGTCTGGTCGAGCTGCTGGTGCGGCATGGCGGGACCGGTCATGGGGTGACTCCCGGCTCTCCGAGGGAGGGCCGCCGCCGG
>CATPAP010000277.1 GCA_955651875.1 Candidatus Dormiibacterota bacterium | reverse complement strand
TCGAATGTGCCTCCCTCGGATATGTGTAGGCGGCCGTCAGTCTAGTGTCGGCGTCGTCCGGGACGGCGGGTGCTCCGGGGCTGCCTATACTCGGCGGCCGATGGGCACCCGCACACCGCCCCGCGGTCGCGGGAAGAGCCCGGAGCGCGGGCCGGCGCCCGCTCGGGAGGCCCCGCAGGTTCCCGAGCTGATCGCCGCAGCCGCGCCGCCCGCCGCCGCGCGGCGCACGGTGACGGGACTGCTGCTCCGTTTCATCTCCTGCGGACTGCTCGCGCTCAGCTTCGGTGCCATCTGGCGGTTGACGCTGGCACCTGCGGTGATCGGGCCGGCTTCCGCATTCGCAGGCATCTTCGCGCTCCTACTCGGGTTCATCACCGGCGGCATCCTCTGGTACCTGCACGACGCGCGGCGGCGGCGGCGCGAACCCGACGCGGTGAGCGACGAACGGCTGGTGTTCTCGTTCATCGTCTTCGCGGTGATGCCTTTCGCCGTGCTGGTGCTGGTCGGGGTCGTCTGGCTGCTGGCGTTCGTGATCGGCGCGCTCTGAGCGGCCCTCGCCTCAGTTGAGGGCGGCGCGGAGCCGGCTCGCCATCTCCTCAACAGCGGCACGGTCGGTCGCGTCGGGCGGGGCGCTGTCGAGGTACTGGCGCAGGTCGCAGAGGGCTGCGCCGTTGTGGCCGGTGCGCCACAGCAGCAGGCCGCGGTCGCGGCGCTCCGTGGGCTCTTCGGGAAACAGCGCGACGCAGCGATCCGCGGCGCGCACCGCCATGTCCCAGCGCTCCAGCGACGAGTAGCAGCCACGCAGGTTGCGCGACATTCGCGCCAGGATCAAACGCGCGCTCGCCGGCTGCAGCCACGCGGGCTGGAGGATGGCCGGCTCGTTGCCTGTCGCCGTGGCGACCAGTCGCCTGGCGGCCTCATCGTCGAGAACCTCGCCATCGGACGGCTCGGCGAGCACGCCGTCGACCCGTACCCCGAAGTGTCCCGGCAGTCCGATGCCCTCGACGTCGAGCCCGGCACGGCGGCCGACGGCCATCCACAGCGCCGCGCAGCTGATGGGGATGCCGGCTCCGCGCTGCAGCACGAGGTGCAGGTAGTGAGCTCGTGGATCGCCACCGCCGGAGCGGCGCAGGCCGACGCGGTCGCGGAGGAACGCGCGGATGATGCTGATGGCGTCGGCGCCGCGCGCTCCCGCGAGCCGCTCGCTCGCGTCGGCGGCGAGGGTGTCGATGACGCGAAGTGCGCCCTCGACGTCGACCTCGGCACAATCCTCCGCCGCCAGCCAGAGCGCCCCCGCAGCGATGTCTGCATGGGGATCGGCGGCGCAGGCCAGCAGCGCGTCACGGGGATCCACTCCCATGGCGCGCAATGATGCGCCGCCCGCCCCCCCGCCGCGCTCGCCAGCGGGATCACGCTCGGCCGTTGATAGACTGGCTCGATGCTCCTCGAGGAGATCTCCGGGCCGCAGGACCTGAAAGGGCTCGGCAGCTCCGATCTCGACCGACTCTGCGCGGAGATCCGCGACCGCCTGATCAGCGCGGTCGCCCGCACCGGCGGCCACCTCGGCCCGAACCTGGGCGTCGTCGAGCTGACCGTGGCGATGCACCGGGTGTTCGACTCGCCGCGCGACCGCGTCGTGTTCGACACCGGCCACCAGGCGTACGTCCACAAGATGCTCACCGGACGCGCCGACCGCTTCGACAACCTCCGCCAGCACGGCGGGATGAGCGGCTACCCGTCGCGCACCGAGTCCGAGCACGACATCGTCGAGAACTCGCACGCATCCACCGGCCTCAGCTACGGGCTCGCTCTCGCCACCGCGCGAGAGCTGCGCGGCGACGGCGGCAAGGTGGTCTGTGTCATCGGTGACGGTGCGCTGACCGGCGGCATGGCGTATGAAGCGCTCAACAACATCGGGCAGCGCCAGCCGGAGATGATCATCATCCTCAACGACAACGGGCGCTCCTATGCGCCGACGGTCGGAGGTATCGCTGAGAACCTCGGACAGTTGCGCCTGTCGCCGAAGTACGAGCGCGCCAAGGGTGCGGCCGGCCACACGCTGCGCCAGCTTCCCGTGGTTGGCGAGTCCGCCTACGGCGCCGCCAAGCGAATGAAGGACTCGTTGAAGCAGCTGGTGAGTCCGATCTCCATCTTCGAGACCCTCGGGCTCAAATACGGCGGTCCCATCGACGGCCACGACATCCGCGCCCTCGAGAAGGCGATGCGCGACGCGTCCGCCTACCGCGGCCCGGTGGTGATCCACGTGGTCACGGACAAGGGGCACGGTTACGAGCCCGCCGTCCAGGACGATGTCGACAAGTTCCACGGCGTGTCGAGCTTCGACCCGAACAGCGGAACCTTCGGGAGCAAACCGGCGGCGTGGACCGACGTGTTCGGCGAGGCTCTGCTCGAGGCCGCCGAGGTTGACGACCGCATCGTCGCGATCACCGCCGCGATGGCGTCGTCGACCGGCCTGCTACCGTTCGCACAGCGGTTCCCTGAACGGTTCTTCGACGTCGGTATCGCCGAGCAGCACGCCGTCACCTTCGCAGCCGGCCTGGCCATGCAGGGGATGCGCCCCATCGTCTGCATCTACTCGACGTTTCTGCAGCGCGCCTTCGACCAGGTCACGTGCGATGTAGCCCTACACCAGCTCCCCGTGACATTCGTGCTCGACCGCGCCGGCATCACCGGCGACGACGGCGCGTCCCACCATGGCATGCTCGATCTCGCGTACCTGCGGCTGATTCCCGGTATGACGGTCAGCGCGCCGAGTTCGCCGGACGAGCTGCGCCGGCTCTTCGCCACCGCCATCGCGCACGACGGGCCGTTCGCGATCCGCTATCCACGCGGGAGCGCACCACACGCCGGGTCAGCCCCGCTGCGACCTGTCCAGATCGGCAGGATGTCGGTGCTGC
>CATPAP010000276.1 GCA_955651875.1 Candidatus Dormiibacterota bacterium | reverse complement strand
TCGGCTCTGCTTCCAGCCTGCCGAGGAGATCGCCTCTGGGGCCCTCCCGATGATCGATGACGGTGCTCTCGACGGCGTCGACCGCGTCCTCGGGATCCACCTCTGGGCGCCGCTCCAGGTCGGCCAGGTCGGTGTCAAGGACGGGCCCATCTTCGGGAGTGCCGACGAGTTCGGCATCATCGTGCGCGGGCGCGGCGGCCATGGCGGCATGCCCCACACCAGCATCGACCCCGTCGTCGGCGCCGCCCAGGTGGTGATGGCGCTGCAGAGCATCGTCAGCCGCGAGACCTCCCCATTCTCGCCGGCAGTGGTGAGCATCGGCCGCATTGAGGGCGGCAGCGCCTTCAACGTCATCGCCGACGAGGTGCGGTTGCGGGGCACGGTGCGCGCCATCGACCCGGACGAACGTGAGCGCCTGCTGCGCCGAGTCGCCGAGGTGGCGGCCGCGATCGCCTCGGCGTCGGGGTCGAGCGCGGAGTTCGAGCGCGCCGCCGGCTGTCCGCCGGTGATCAGCGACGCGGAATCGGTCGAGATCGTGCGCCGCGCGGCGGCCGCGACGGTCGGGGCCGACAACGTGGTCACCCCGCAGCCCGTCACAGTCGGCGACGACGTCGCCTGCCTCATCAACGGCGCCGGCAGCGGCTGCTATTTCCTCGTCGGTGCCGGTGACGTCGCCAGGCACAGGGTGGCGCCGCATCACAGCGCCGAGTTCGACATCGACGAGCGATGCCTTCCCATCGGGGTGGGCACGCTGGTGCGCGCAGCGCTCGAGGTGCTGGCATGAGCGACCCATGGGCGCGACTGCGCGCGGAGCGCGATCGCCAGTACAGCGAGCCGGTCGACATGGCCGCGCGCCTGCCCTCGGCGTCCCGCACGCAAACCGCCACCGTGATGGACATCACGCAGGCCAACAACGACGGCAACGTCCACGGCGGCTCGATCATGCGGCTCGTCGACGAGGCAGCCGGCATCGCGGCGATGCGCCACTGTCACAGGCGCGTCGTCACTGCCTCGATGGACGACATGAGCTTTCTCGCGCCCGTGTTCATCGGTGACCTCGTGACGGTCCGCGCCATGGTCAACGATGCCCATCGCACCTCGATGGAGGTGGGCGTGAGGGTGGACGTCGAGAACATCGCCACCGAGCAGTGGCGCTACGTCGCCAGCGCTCACCTCGTGTTCGTCGCGCTCGACGTGGATGGCCAACCCACCGAGGTCCCCCCGGTGATCGCGGCCACCGACGAGGAGAGGCGGCGGCAGCAGCGGGCGCGCGTCCGTCGCGATCAGAGGCTGCTGCGCAAGGAGGCCCTTGCCGCCGCGGCGAAGAGCAAGGAGCGGGACACGTCCTAGTACAGTTGTCGCCCATGACCGAGATCGCCGCCCCGCTGACGGTCCGCGACGCCAGCGCGCCGCCGCCCACCGCCCGCCAGCACATCCGCTTCGCTTTTTACGCGGTGCGCCCGGAGTGGCGGCAGCGCAGCGATGAGCAGCGCGGCGCCGACCGCGCCGAGGTCGCCGCCCTGATCCGTGACATCGACCGCCGCGACAACGCCCTGGTGCGCACCTACAGCCTGGTGGGGACGCGCGGCGACGCCGACTTCCTGGTGTGGCTGGTGAGCGATCGCCTCGAGGATCTCCACGAGTTCTCGTCACGGCTCAACCGCACTGCCATGGGCGCCTTCCTGGCGTCCCCGTACAGCTACTTCTCGATGACCAAGCAGAGCACCTATGTGGACAAGCACGAGCATCCCAACCAGGAGGGGAGGAGCAACCGGCTGGTGATCGCGCCCACCAACCGGCGCTATCTCTTCGTATACCCCTTCGTGAAGACACGCGCGTGGTATCGGCTGCCCCGGGAGGAGCGTCAGCGCCAGATGGGCGAGCACATCGCAATGGGCCACAAGTACCCGGGCGTGAAGATCAACACGACCTACTCCTTCGGCCTCGACGACCAGGAGTTCGTGGTTGCATTCGAGAGCGACTCGGTCGCTGATTTCCTCGATCTCGTCCAGGAGATGCGCGAGAGCGAGGCGAGCACCCACACGGTGCGCGACGTGCCGTCCTTCACCTGCATGCTGAAGACACCGGAGGAAGCGCTCGCCGCCGTCGGCTGACCACGACCAGAGGACACCGCCGTGACGATGATGGACATCCAGCTCAACAACTGGTTGCTGTTCGCGCACACCCAGCGGCACAACGCCGAGGTGGAGATCGTCAGCCTCTTCCCCTCCGGCAACGTCCACCGCTACACGTACAACGACTTCGGCGCGCGTGCCCAGCAGCTCATGCACGCGCTCGACGAGCTGGGCCTCGAGCAGGACGCCGTGGTGGCCACGCTGGCGTGGAACCACCACCGCCACCTCGAGTGCTATTTCGGTGTCCCGTGCACGGGGCGGGTGCTGCACACGCTCAACCTGCGGCTCTCCGCCGCCGAACTCGCCTACATCATCAGAGATGCGGATGACCGCTGCATCCTCGCCGACCCCGACACCCTCCCGGTCCTCGAGCAGGTGCGCGACGCCGGCGGCCTCGCCGGTGTCCGCCACGTCATCGTCCTCGGTGACGAGGTGCCGGACTCCTCGCTCGACGGCGTCCTCACCTACGAAACGCTCCTGGCGGCGCAGCCCGACACGTACGAGCAGCGCGACATCGCGGAGACGAGTCCGCTCGGGGTGTGCTACACGTCGGGGACCACGGGACGTCCGAAGGGCGTCGTGTACACGCACCGGTCGACGTTCCTGCACGCGCTCGCGGCCACCTCGGGCGCGGGCATGAGCATCGGGCCCTCGGACTGCACCCTGCCGATGGTGCCGATGTTCCACGCCATGGCGTGGGGCATGCCCCAGGCCGCGGCGGCGGTCGGCGCCAAGCAGGTGTTCGCATCGGGCCCGCTCGATCCGGTGGCCACCGCGCGACTGCTCAGCGACGAGGCGGTCACGGTCACCGCGGGCGTTCCCACGGTGTGGCTGGGGCTCGCCGATGCCATCGCCGCGCAGGGATCACGGCTGCCGGCGCTGCGTCATTGCGTCTGCGGCGGCGCCCAGCCGCCACGGCACCTCATCGAGCGATACCTGAACGAGTTCGACATCCCGATGATCCAGGCGTGGGGGATGACCGAGACGTCGCCATTGGCGAGCCTGGCGTGGCCCCGTCACGCGTACCGCGACCTGCCCGAGGAGGAGGTTCTCACCAGGGCCCGTACCCAGGCCGGGTTGCCGCTCCCCGGGGTGGACATCTCGGTCCGCGACGAGGACGGCAACGAGGTGCCGATGGACGACGCGACCATGGGTGACCTCTACGTGCGCGGTCCCTGGGTTGCGGACAGCTATTTCAAGAACGCCGAGCCCGACAAGTTCGTCGACGGCTGGTTCCGCACCGGCGACGTTGTGGTGTGGTCGCCCAGCGGATACTTCGTCATCGCCGACCGCACCAAGGACCTCATCAAGTCCGGTGGCGAGTGGATCTCGTCGGTGGACATGGAGGCCCAGATCATGGCCATGACCACGGTGTTCGAGGCGGCGGTCATCGCCGTCCCCGATCCCAGGTGGCAGGAGCGGCCGCTCGTCGCGGTGGTGCCGTGCCCCGGTGCAAGCGTGACGCTCGAGGACGTGCACGAGCACCTGACCGCCAACGGTTGGGCCAGATGGCAGCTACCCGACCGCATCGAGATCATCGAGGAGGTGCCGCGCACCAGCGTGGGCAAGTTCGACAAAAAGCAGCTCCGCGCCCGGTTCGCCGACGATCCCGCGGCAACACCAGCGTCTGCGCAACCCGCCGCGTCGGGTTGACCGGTCGCTCGCTCGTGCTCAGAGCGAGGTGATCACTCCGGCAGGTTGGCGCTGCGCCGCTGCGCTGTCTCCATCGACTCGTTGAGCACCTCGAAGACGTGCATGACCCGCACGTGGGGTGCGTAGCGCGCCGCACCCTTGCGCAGCTGGAGCAGGCAGGACACGTTCTCGGTGACGAGGACCTCGGCGCCGCTCGCGACGACGTGCTCGAACTTGCGCTGCAGGATCGCCTCGCTGCGCTCCGGCTGGTCGTGGAAGTACAGGCCCGGTCCACCGCAGCACATCGCCGCCTCATCGAGCGGGACGATCTCCAGCCGCGGCACGTCGGAGAGGAGGCGCCGGGCCGCTGACCGTGTCGTGCCGTCGATGGGCAGGGAGCACGGCTCGTCGATCGCCACCCGCCAGCGCAGCGGGCCCAGGGTGGCGCGCTGGCCGGCGTCGGCGAGCATCTCGGTGGCGAGGATCGTCCGCTGCGCCACCCGCTGCGCGGCGACGGCGTGCAGGGAGTCGGAGGCGAGGATGGTGTCGTACTGCTTGTAATGGGCGGTGCAGGAGGCGACGTCACCGACGAGCACATCGACCTTGAGGCTGTGCAGGACGTCGACGTTTGCCGCGGCCATGTCCACCATGGCCTCACGGTCGCCGAGGGACTTGGCGGGGAGGCCGCTGCAGGCCAGCCTTGGCACCTCGACCTCGAAGCCGTTGGCAAGAAGGACGCGCATGCTGGCCTCAGTCGCACCGGGCGCGGCGAGGTTCTGGTAGCAACAGACGAGGAAGCCGACCCGCGCGCGCACAGGCTGAGCCGCCTCAGGCAGCTCGCGGACGCGCTGGTATGCGGTCTTGCGCGGCAGCGGACCGACATGATCCATCAGCGCCCCTGGAGTGCCGAGCCAGCGGCTCAGGCCGGTCTGCCTGATCAGCGCGTGGAGACCGGTGACCTGGGCGGCGCGTGACAGCCTGTGCAGGAAGCGCAGCGCGCCCGCGCGCGGAAGCACGGTGCGCAACGCGAGCGACTGGCCCCAGGGGTGGCCCTCCTGGTCGTGCAGCTCCATCCGAGCGCGGCTGACGATGAGCGAGGTGGGCACGCGCGGGGCGCAGGCGGCGACGCAGTTGTCGCAGGTGAGGCACGTCGAGAGCGGACCGTCGGCGATGTCGCGCAGCTCGATCCTGCCCTCGATGGCGTCGCGCACCAGTGACACGCGACCGCGCGCGGTCTCCCATTCGACGGGGTTGGTGACGTACG
This sequence comes from Candidatus Dormiibacterota bacterium, assembly GCA_955651875.1. Taxonomy (GTDB): domain Bacteria; phylum Chloroflexota; class Dormibacteria; order Aeolococcales; family Aeolococcaceae; genus Aeolococcus. The sequence continues at coordinate 2,014 of CATPAP010000276.1, read as the reverse complement.
TCGGACAGACCGCCTGGCAGAGGGAGCATTTGTTGCACTCGCTCGCCGCCTGGTAGACGTCCTCGAGGAAGCGCGGGGGGACGGCAAGGTCGGTCACCGGCGGAATTGTAGAGGCCGGGCCGCCACGCGCTCAGCCGCCGGCGAGCGGGCGCGTTGACGCTGGAAAACTGCACCCGCCATGCTTGCGCTTGCCCTCCGGGTCGCTCCATCCGTCCCAGCATCGAGGTTGCCATGGCGCACGAGACCAGCCCCACCATCCACGTGATCGCGCGTCCATCCGTCGATCTCGACGGTATGCGGGCGTACCTCGACGACGTCGGGGGCAGCTCGTGGCTCGAGCGGCGGACTGATGCCGACAGGAATCCCAACCCCGGAGAGCTGCTCGTGGAGTTCGGGGGGCGAGCCTGCTACCGCAGTTGGGAGCCGGGCCTCAACGTCAACGTCACCAAGGTTCGCTCCGACCAGCGCGAGTACCTGCGCAACATCCTCAAGAGCGCGCACGGGAGCGTGCTCGAGCACGCCAACTACTCCTTCGCGCTCCGCAACGTCAGCCGCGTCGCCACCCACGAGATCGTCCGCCACCGGGCCGGCGCCGCTTACAGCCAGGAGAGCCTGCGCTACGTCCGCCTCGTGGACCTCGGCTTCCGCGTGCCGCCGGCGCTCGAGCCGCTGCAGCAGCAGGTGGTGGAGATCGTCGAGCGCCTCGAGGAGTTCCAGGTCTCCGCGGCCAAGGCGCTGAAGATCGACGAGGATGGCATCCCCTTCCACGTCAAGAAGGAGGTGACCTCGGCGCTCCGGCGGCTCGCGCCGATCGGGGTGAGCACCGACCTGATCATGACCATGAACCTGCGCACCCTCCGCCACGTCGTCGAGATGCGCACCGCGCCGGGTGCCGAGGAGGAGCTGCGGCTGATCTTCGGCAGGTTGGCCGAGATCATGGTGGAGGAGGCACCGGGGGTCTTCCAGGACTTCACCCGCCACGATGACGGCTCGTGGGTGCCCGAATTCAGCAAGGTGTGACCATTCCGCGTCCGCCGCCGGGGTGGATCGGGAACGAACGTACGGTATGATCACTGAGCCGCCGCCGCGGTGGCAGCAAGCCCCGTTCACCCCGCGAGGCAGGGAACCCCGAATGATCAGCGTCAGCGATACCGCCCTCGGCCAGCTGCAGGCCCTGTTCTCCGAGCAGGCGCCCGCGCAACAGGTCGGCCTGCGCGTCTACATCCAGTCGGGTGGCTGCTCCGGTTTCTCGTACGGCATGGGCCTCGATGAGAACCCGCCCAAGGAGGACGACCAGATTGTCGACGTCAACGGGCTGCGGGTCTACGTCGATTCGTACTCTGCCCAGTACCTCGAGGGCGCGGAGATCGACTACGTCGACGCCATCATGGGTGGTGGCTTCACGATCAACAACCCGAACGCCGTGAAGACCTGCGGCTGCGGACACAGCTTCCAGACCGCCGACAGCGCCGGCGAGGCGAAGGCCTGCTCGCACTGACGCGCTGAGCCTCGGCTGGGGAGGGGACCGGCGATGCTGGTTGTCCACCGCGATCGGTGTGCAGTAGTGGCGTCAAAGGCTGAGCCGCTCTAGGCCATTGGTATCCTTGCGCGGCAAGCGGGAGTAGCTCAGTTGGTAGAGCGCTAGCCTTCCAAGCTGGATGTCGAGGGTTCGAGTCCCTTCTCCCGCTCCACACGCGATTTGATGGCCTATTGATCTTACTCATACGCGCACACCGGACCGCATTCTGCGGACTGGCCACGCCGGCTTCGACTGGGCCGCGCTTTGGCGACCGATCGTCACGATCGGGTAACCGCGTCCCAAGCAAGTTGACGAACACTGCTCTCCCCTAGACAGGGCAGACCGCGACACCCAGCGATCAAACGGGGTGAAATCGATCGACGCCGGCGCGTCAGCGTGAGGCTGACGGAAGCAGATTACTGATCTCGGGACGGCTTGCGCCGCCGGATCATCGGCACCGGCGCGCCCGCAGGCGCCCGCACCATCTCCGAGTTG
>CATPAP010000275.1 GCA_955651875.1 Candidatus Dormiibacterota bacterium | reverse complement strand
GGGTCAGGGCGTGGCCAGACCGTTGCCGGCGGCGGCAGGGGTTGATGACCCCGACGTGGCCGCCGGGGTGGCCGGCGGCACCTGAGCGGGCAGGATCTCAACGCAACCCGGGCCGGTCTTGGGGGCGCTGGGGCAGGGCGTGGGCGGCGGTGGCACCGACCCGGCCAGGTGTTGCCACCCGGCGCCCGGGTTCCAGGTCCACGTGTCGGAGCCGGGCAGCATGCCGGACGGCAGGGAAGACGACACCGCGGTCCCGCCGCTGATGGCATTGCCCCCGAAGAGCACCACCGTTCCCGATGGGCCCTGCGCGAAGGCCTCGCCGAATCGCGCGGTGACCGACCCGGCGACTGCGATCACGCCGCTGCTGAGGTCAAGCGTTCGCGCCGAGCCATCGGCTGCGACGGCCACCACCCTGCCGTCCACCGACGCGACCGCCGACCCGGCGAGGGTGAGGCGGCCGTTCTGGGAGAGACCGTTCGGCGCCAGCCTGCTCATCTTGGATTCCCACCCCGCGCTGGTCCACTGCCAGATTTCCAGGTCGGGGGACGAGAGGGATGGAGTCGCTGCGCATGGCGCGGCGCGTCCTTGACACGCAGCGAACGGTGCCCCGGTCTCGACGACGAGCTTGGCGTGCTGGCCGTCGGCGCCAGATACGGTGACAAGCGCATCCACACTCGCCGGCGCGCTGCTTGACCGCATCGTCCAGTGTCCCCCCGACCAGACCCACGTCGACACGCTCGCTCCGCCACCGCAGCTGTAGATCACCGACGAGAGCGGGCACGGAGCCGTCCCGATCGGGCATGCCTTCACGGTGCAGACCTGCGGCACCGCTGATGCTGAGGAGCCGGTGCTGCCTGTGCCGCTCGAGCTGGGCGCTCCGCTGGCAAGAGGCGATTCGCAAGCGATCTGAGGCTGCTTGGTCGTGCCGGTGGCCAGCGGCGCACCGCAGGGGTAGTACGTGGTCGCGACGGCGAGCACGTCACCGCTGGCGGGGTCGTAAGCCACCTGTGCATTCGCCGCAGGCGCGACCGCGTTGGCCGCGGCGTCGACGCGGTGCCAGCCAGAAGCGTCGAAGATCCACGTCTGAACCGACGGCGTGATCACCTGGGGACACGGCGATGCGCGGGGGACCCCGGGCGTGGCTGGTGGTGCGGAGCCGGGCGTCGCAACAGTCGACGGAACTGCACTGGTCGCAATCCCCGACGCGCCGGGTGCACCAGTGGCCGACGACGGCGGACCGGCTATGGCGGTGCCGGCATGCGCCGTCCCCGACCCCGTCGCGCCGATGACACAGCCGCTGATGCTGCTCCCACTCCCGTTGGCGACGGCAAGCTCGGGCATCCCGATGAGCAGCACGCCGCCGTCGTGCGGGTCGTCGCTCATGTGCACGTCGTCCATCAGCCCCGGGCCGCCCGATTGCGCCAACGGGCTCCATGCGGTTCCGCTCCACAGCCAGGTGTCGCGCAGCGCGCGGCCCGCCGCGCCGGTGCCGCCGTACATCACCGTCACGCCGGCCGTCGAGTCGTAGGCCATGGCCGCGCCCGAACGCGCCGGCGGGTTGCCGCCCGGCGCCGTCGCCAGGTTGTTTTGCCGCGCGTTGCGCAGCGCAAGAAACGTGCCGGCGCCAGCGAGAGCGACGACCACCGCGACCACGCTGGCCAGCGCCTGCGGCCAGTGCGACCCCGTCCTGCGCACCTCGACAGCCGGCGTCCGCTGCGCGTAGCTCGCCGTCGACCGCGGCGCGGTCAGCTCGATCTCGTCCTGTTCGCTCATGTCAGATCCCTCAACCTGGCACGCACGTGCTCGAGCGCGCGATGGGTTGCCGTCTTCGCCGCGCTCTCGCGGATCCCCAGCACCGCGCCGACCTCTGCGAAGCTCAGCCCCCCCGCCACGCGCAGGCCGACGAGCTGGCGATCGCGGTCGCGGAGCGTCTCGAGCGCTGCGCAGATGGCGCGCAGGTCGCTGCGCACCTCGGCGCTGGCCTCGACGCTGTCCTCAAACTGACGATCGCGGCCGATTCTTGCCAGCAGCGAGCGACGCCGGCCCTCGCGGCGGTACTGGTCGATCACGGCGTTGCGCGCGATCCGGAAGAGCCAGGTGCGCACCCCCGACGGCTCCGGCTGCACGCGGGCGTACGCAGCGAAGGCGGCGGCGAACACGTCGCCGGCAACATCCTCGGCCGTGGCGACGTCGCGGAGCTGGGAGACGCAGAAGCGGTAGACGGCATCGGCATGCTCGCGATACACCTCGTCAAAGGGCGTCACCGCCCCCTCCAGCCGTATGCCGGTCATGGCGGCGATCATCGACTGCACCAACGTGCCTTGGGGCGATGTGTCACACATTTGGCGCACCGGGCGCCGTCGCTACACTCCCCCCGGTGAGCGAGACGCCCCAGCCCAAGAACCCGGAACGCCTCGAACTCGAGGCCCTCACCGCCCTCCAGCCGGGCTTCGCCCGCCTCATGCCGGAGATCGGCATCCGGATGTGGAAGGCGTACCACGCGGCCCGCGCGCAGAACTGGCCGCTGGCGACCTGGCAGCTCAAGGAGATGCGCAAGCTCTTCCGGCTCGGCAACGTGACCCGGCCCAAATACGAGGCCAATGTCGAGGCGTTCGTCGATGAGGACCTCGCCCCGCTCTTCGCGGCGTGCGAGGCGGGCGACCTCGCCGCCTTCGAAGTCGCGTTCCACGAGGCCGTCGACGCCGCCAACGAGTACCACCGCCGTTGGAACAAGGCCTTCCTGGTGTGGCAAGTGCCCAAGACGCCGCCTGAGGATCTCGTCCTGGAACCGCAGACCTGAGAAGGAGTAAGCCGTCATGATCGTCACCACCACCGAGAACATCCCCGGGATACGCGTCACCCGCGTGATCGGCGAGATGTTCGGCCTGACCGTTCGCACCCGCGGCGTCGGCGGCAACATTGCCGCGTCGTTCCGCGGCCTCGCGGGTGGTGAGGTGAAGTCCTACACCAAGCTCCTCGAGGACGCGCGCCGCGAAGCCGTCGACCGGCTCGTGCAGAGCGCCACGGCAGCCGGCGCCAACGCCGTGGTGATGATGCGGTTCGACTCCTCGGAGATGGGCCAGACGATGAGCGAGATCGTCGCCTACGGCACCGCTGTCGTCGCCGAGGCGCTGCCACCGTCGGCCACGAGCGGCTGAGGGCTGGTGCGGGCGGGTGGCGGCGTTGGGCGGCTTCGAGATCCTCGTGATCCTCGCGATCGTGGTCCTGGTGATCGCGTGCGCGGTGCTCGGATGGGACCGTTACCGTCCCGGCCGCCAGGGGCCGAGCCCGCGGGCACACCCGACCAATGAGGTGTTCATCGACCCGGAGACGGGGAGGCGGATGCGGGTCTGGTTCGACCCCACGACGGGCGCCCGCGAGTACCGGCAGGACTGATCGCGCGTCCGCGCGCCCATCTGCTACACCGGTCGGGTGGAGTCCGAGATCGAGGAGATGCTCGACACCCTTCGCAGGGGCGGGATCCGCGACGAGCGCGTCCTCGAGGCGATGACGACCGTCCCGCGCCCGCTCTTTGTCCCTGCCAGGGCACGTGACGAGGCCTACGCCGACCGAGCCCTGGCGATCGACTGCGGGCAGACCATCTCCCAGCCGCTGATCGTCGCCGCGGTGGTCCAGGCGCTGGAGATCCGTCCTGGCGACCGCGTCCTCGATATCGGGACCGGATCGGGCTACCAGGCCGCGGTCCTGGCGGCGAGCGGAGCGCACGTCTTCGGCATCGAGCGCGTCGCCGAGCTGGCCGAAACGGCGCGGCTGCGCCTGCGTGAGGCGGGCTTCGAGGTGCCCGTGCACGTCGGGGACGGCAGCCGCGGGCTGCCCGACGAGGCTCCCTTTGACGCCATCGCGGTGGCCGCGGCCGCGCCCTGGCTGCCGCCGGCGCTACCCCGCCAGCTCCGCGAGGGCGGCCGGCTGGTGATCCCCCTGCATCGTGACGGCGAGGAGATGGACCAGCTGACACGTCTGCGCCTGGTGGGGGGACGCTGGGTGACCGACACGCTGGGACCCTGCCGCTTCGTGCCGCTCATCGGCGACGACGCCTACCCGCAGTGAATGTCAGCCCGCAGGAACCCTGAACATCCGTACCAGCGGTCCGCCGGCGGTGCGCTCGACGGCGTCCTCCGCGGCGGCGCCGAACGTCGCCCGGAGCACCAGCGACACCTCGCTGTCCGCAGGGGCCTGGTCGAGCCGCGAGCGAGTCAGGGTGACCGCGTACTGGTCGACGCCGTCGTCGCGGTTGGGATAGCGCGAACGCGTCACGGCGACCCGAACGCCGAGCTCGACGACGTCGACCTGGTGCCGGCCGGAGACCTTGATCCCGGGAGGCTGCTCGAAGTCCTCGTCGGCTCGCTCGCGGAGGCTGCGGAGCTGCTCGGCCATGCCGCTACGCCCGTCGTCGGTCACCGCGGCAGGGTAGCGCGGACGGCATCCACGGCGAGGTTTACGGGCCGACGCCGCGAGGTACCACCTCTTCAGCGGCGCGCGTGCCCATCCTCTTCATCCACCATTCCCACTGCGTGTTCCGTTTCCTGGGAGGAACAACCACATGGCCAAGACCGTCGGCATCGACCTCGGGACCACCAACAGCGTCGTCGCTGTCATGGAAGGTGGCGAGCCTGTCGTCATTCCCAACGCCGAAGGCGGCCGCACCACGCCGTCCGTCGTCGCATTCGCGCGGGGCGGCGAGCGCCTGGTGGGCACCCTCGCCAGGCGCCAGGCCGCCGTCAATCCCGACAACACCATCTCCTCGATCAAGCGCTTCATGGGCCGCCAGCTCAGCGAGGTGAGCACCGAGGCCAAGCAGGTGCCCTACAAGGTGATCGCCGGCAAGGACGGCCGCGTCGAGGTGGAGGTCAGCGGGGAGCGTTTCACCCCCGAGCAGATCTCCGCGATGATCCTGCAGAAGCTGAAGACCGATGCCGAGGCGTACCTTGGTGAGC
>CATPAP010000274.1 GCA_955651875.1 Candidatus Dormiibacterota bacterium | reverse complement strand
CACCGGCAACGCGGCGTCGGACCAGGCGCAGCTCGACGCCGCCGGCGAGGTGCTCGAGTTCGCCGCGGCGCTGGCGGCCGATGACGCGCTGCCGGCGTCGCTGCGCGACGGCGCCGTGCGGTTGGCGGACTGGACTGCCAAGCACTGGAGGCAGGCCGACCACGGCATCTGGGAGATCCGCGGCGCGGCGCGTCACTACACGCACTCGCGCGTGTTGGCGTGGGCCGGGTTGATGGCGGCCGCCGCTCTTGCGCAGCGCGGCATCATCGCTGGCAGCGCCGGGCGCTGGTTGGCGGGCGCCGAGGCGATCCGCGCCCAGGTCCTCAGCGGGGACGGCGCGCTGACGCTTCACGACGCCGGTGGCGGCCCCGACGCCGCGCTTGCCCAGGCGGCGCTGACCGGGTTCCTCGATGCCGACGATCCGCGGCTCCATGCCACCCTCGACAGCATCACCACCACCCTCGATCGCAACGGTCTCATCGACCGCCACGTGCCCGAGGAGGACACCCAGACCGATCCCTGTGCGCCGTTCCTCTTCCCCACCTTCTGGGTCGCCGAGGCCCTGCAGCGGTGCGGCCGTGACGGATCGAGCCACTTCGCCGCGGCCGCCACCTCCCGCGGCGCGCTCAACCTCTTCGGCGAGGTCGCCGACCCGCGCACTCATTTGCCGCTGGGCAACTACCCGCAGGTGCAGAGCCACGCGGCCTTCGTGCTCGCCGCCGTGGACACGCGCCTGTCCTAGCCCTAGGCGGGCGCGACGACCCCGCTGGTGCGCACCACCTCGATGCCGTGTTCCTCGAGTGCGCCGATGAGCACGTTGATGCCGATGCTGTCGGTGGTTATGTGGCCGGTGATGACCAGGGTGTCGTCCTGGTCCGCTGCGCCGCGCAGCCGCTGTAGTTCGTCCTCGGCGATATGCATCGCGAAGATGGTGTCGACGCCTGCGTGGAAGTACGCGTTGAACACGGGGAAGCCGCCGTTGGTGCCGCCCGCCATGGCGACCGTCCAGCGGCCCAGGGCGTTGGCAGGAGAGCCGACCCACGCCTCCGGTCGCGCGTGGCCGCGTGCGTACTCGGGAAAGTCATCGAACCACTCGATGGCGTCCCCGACGGTGGCGCCGTCGGTGGCGCGCCGACGAAGCATGTCGATGATCGCGTTGCGGCCGATGATGTCGCAGGCAAGATGCACGTTGCACAGCGGCATTCCGAAGAGGCGCGCGCTGTCGACGACGGCGTTGACATTGCTCATATGGGTGCTGCGGTGGATCGCCTCGAGCCGTGCCGTCACGGCGCGCTCCGCCGTCTCACGCGGAATCCCCTCTGCTCCCATCTGCTCGATCTGGCGGTGGACGACCTCCGCGAACCGTGTGCGCGCCCGGTCCCCGAGCGGGTGGTGAGCGATGACCGCATCGAAGCCGTTCTGCTGCGCCCAGAGAACCTCGGCCAGCGTGATGTCGACGCCGACGAGCACGCGACGCACGTCGCCCTGCGCCTCGACGTACACCTGCGAATCCGCGGGCACAGAGTCGCACCCCGCCATCTGCGCGGACAGCTCGAGGATGTCCTGGAGTCTCACTCCGGCGATTCCAGGAGCCCCGATTCTGGCGCGCGGGTCACGTGCACGACGCGCCGAGATCAGAGGTGGTGGGACGGTGGAAGCCGACGTGCACGCCATCCGGTTGCACGGAGAGGCAGTCCATCGAATGTGACAGCGTCTCCAGCACGGGATTGGACGCGAAGAGGGCGGTGAGGTTGAGCGTCGCCGACCCGCGCGGGTCGAGCCGGTCGCCGACAAAGCCCGGCACCCCGAGCTGGCCGACCTCGTAATCGACCGCCTGCGCGGTGATCTGTGTGGCGGACGGTGTCTCGCCGAGGATGAGCTGGAACTTCGCCACCGCGGTGACACCGAACGGGCCCACGCTGGTGTCGGCGGACACCACCACGTCGCCGTCGCGGATGCGTGCCTGCGGATTGCGGAAGCGATCGGGCGACGGGTTGCGGGCCTGGGCGATGACGGTGAGGTCGCGCTCGCTGAGGATCACGACCGCGTGCTCCCCGATGACCAACTGCGTGGTCGCGTAACCCGCGAGGGCAGCCGCGACGACGGCCTCACTGCCGCCGTGCGCCGTACCTGCGGGCGGTGGTCCGAGGTCGGGGGCGGCGAGCGCGCGGACGGTGACGAAGACCGTCGAGGCGACGAGCACGACGACCAGGGCGAGTCCGAAACAGCATCCGCGGAGCATTCCCGCCTGATCTGCACGGGACTGCCTGCGCGAGATCATCGCTCGCGATCATAGGCGCGACTGCGCGATGAGACCGCGCTCGGCGGGTATCAGCTGCAGCTCGCGGCCGCGAAAGGCCGCGTCGCCCCACGACAGCGCGAACTGGCGATTGCGCAGCCACCGCTTCGACAGGTCGTGGTGGTGGCGCGAGGCGCGGTGTCCCGACTGTCCCGGGTAGAGCACGCCGCTACAGCCCGTCTCCCAATTGCCGACGTCGAAGACCTGGCGCCACGACGGCGCGAAGAGCGTGGTCGCGAAGCCTTTGCCGGGGGGAAAGCCCGTGGCCATCACGGTGTCGACGCCGCCGCCGACCGTGATTGCCGGTGCGTTGAGAAGCGGGCGCAGCATGCGTCGCACCGCCAGCGGGTGTTGCAGTCGGATGCGATGCACCCGCCCCCAGCGCCAGCGCCGGAGGTGGCCCAGGCTGCTGCTCAGGTCGGCGACGGCGTCCTCGACCGCGCGCGCCGCCACTTCGCCCCACGTGGTGCGGCCGTCGAAGATCGCCTGGTCGCCCGACGCCCAACGCTCGACGAGCATCGGTGTGGCCCGGCCCGCGAGGTTGCCCGGATATCCGACCAGGGTGTGGCTGAGGTCGACGCCCGCGGCGATGCCCCAGGCGTCGCCGCAGAGCGGCCTCAGGGCGTGCTCTGCGAGCCTGAGCATGAACGCCTCGTACAGGGTGGGCTCGATGAGGCCCGGCGCCATGCGGCCGTCCCACGCGGCCAGCCGCCGGCGCATCAATTCCGCAGCCTTGCCGCTGCAGCGCACCCCGGCGAGCAGCGCGGCCACCTGCTCGGCGGGAGGCGAAACGACGTCGAGCTGGACCTTGCGCATGTACGACGCGTCCATGCGATCGCGGTCGAGGAGCTCATGCAGCCGCCGCGCGCGATAGCCGGCCATGTAATCGTTGGCAATGTAGTGCGGGAAGGCCGGCCCGACGACGCGATTGTTGGCGGTGATCACCAGGCCCTCGGGGGGGTCCAACGCCTGCGGCGCCTCGTCGATGGTCAGGAAGCGCTGCCACAGCATCCCGCCGTCCCAGCCCGCTTCCGGCAGTCCCGACGGGCGGCGACGGCGGACCGGGATGCGACCGTTGCAGAAGTAGCCGATGTGCCCGTCGACATCGGCGTAGACGGCGTTCTGCGACGGTGCGTCGAGGGTGGCGAAGGCGCGGCGGAAGCCGGTCCAGTCGGTTGCGCGCTGCAGGTCGAGTGCGGCCTGAGCCGCGCACGCCGGGGTCAGCGCCGTCCACTGCAGGGCGAGGCCGAGCCAGTGACCCGCCGCCGCGTCGTCAGAGCGATCCACGACCGGTCCGTGCCTGGTGATGATGACCTCCTCGACCTCATCGGCACCGTCCTTGACGCGAATGACCTCGCGCGCGATTCGTGACTGCTGCCAGCCGTTCTCGGTGCGGTAGCGGTTGCCGGCAGGCGAGTCGAACTGCTCGACGACGAGGTCCTGGGCGTCGACGAAGGAGTTGGTGTATCCCCACGCGATGTGCCGGTTGTGGCCGATGATCGGGAATGGTTGGCCCGGCAGAGTCACCCCGGTGGTCTCGAAGTCGGCAGCGACGCGGACGTGGGCTGCGAACCACACCGACGGCACCGACGGTTCGAGGTGAGGGTCGTTGCACAGGATGGGGCGGCCCGTCGTCGTCCGAGAGGCGGCCACCGCCCAGGCGTTGCTGGCGCCCACCGCGCTGGGCATCCAGCTGGCGGCGTGACGGTAGAGCTCGAGAAGCTCGTCGCCGGCGCGGGGCCCCGCCGTGGCGGCGGTCGCGGCCAGGATGGTCGGGTTGCTCTCCGGGTAGGTCAGCTCGAGCCGAGCGGCCACCTCTGCACCGACGGCGCGCACCAGGCGCATCCTCTGCACCTCGCTGTCCCAGTTGAGGCTGAGCCCGAGCGCGAGCAGCTTGGCGCAGGCGATGCTGTCGACCGGGCGCCACGGCTGCGGACGCGTGCGCAGCAGCGAGAACTCGACGGGCAACCGTCCGCCGTCCTCGATCACCGCATTGACGCCCGCCGCGTAGGCCTCGAGCATCGTCCTCGCCTCACCCTCGAGCAGCTCGGCCTCCTCCTCGGCGATGCGGCGCAGACCGACGCGGCGCAGGAAACGGTCCGCGAGAAGCCCGTCCTGGCCGGCGATCTCGCTGATCCGGCCGGACGCGACGCGACGGGTGAGGTCGAGCTGCCAGAGCCTCTCCTGGGCGTGGACGACCCCCATGGCGAACGAGGCGTCCTCCATCGACTCGGCGTCGACGTGGGCAACGCCCGCTCGATCGCGCACCACTGTGACCGGGTCGTGGAGCCCGGGAAGGGTCAGCGTGCCGCGGGGGGGGGGCAGGTGGGAACGCAGCCTGAGCACCACGGCCAGGGCGGCGGCGACCAGGACAGCAGCGACAGCGGCGACGGCAGCGACGGCAGCGACGGCGACGACGGCGATCATCCGGTCTCCTCATCCCAACCGGGCTGGATGGTAGCGGCCGGGGTCGCACCACCAGGGCAACGCCGAGCCCCTAGACTCGCGAGCCTGATGGGCCGTCGCACGCCGCTGTTTGACCGCCACGTCGCCGCAGGCGCGCGGATGGTGGACTTCGCGGGCTTCGACATGCCCTTGCAGTACACCGGGATCCGCGACGAGCACCTCGCCGTGCGCGAGCGGGCCGGCATGTTCGACGTCAGCCACATGGGTGAGGTGCTCGTCGAAGGCCCGGACGCCGCGGCGTGGGTCAACAAGCTGGTGACCAACGACGTCGGCAGTCTCCAGGGTGGGCAGTCGCGCTACACGGTCATGTGCAACGACGCCGGAGGGATCATCGACGACCTCATCGTGACCCGCATCGGCGACAGTCGCGACTTCGTCATCGTGGTCAACGCGTCGACTCGAGAGAAGGACGTCGCCTGGATGCGTGAGCATCTCACTGGCGAGGTGCAGTTGCGCGACGTCAGTGACGAGTCGGCGCTGATCGCCGTGCAGGGGCCTGCTGCGGTGACGATCCTCGAACCGATGGCCGTGCTCGACGGCGGCACGCCGTTGCACGAGCTCCGGCCGTTCTTCTCCGACGGGGTGGCGCTCGCCGGCATCACCGACGCGGTGGCACAGCGCATCTCGCGAACCGGCTACACCGGCGAGGACGGTTTCGAGATCCTCATCTCGGCCGATGCCGCGGGACGCCTCTGGGACGCGCTCGCCGAGGCCGGCGCGGCGCACGGCCTGGTCCCGGCTGGACTCGGGGCACGCGACACGCTGCGACTCGAGGCGGGCCTGCGCCTGTACGGGCAGGACATGGACGACGACACCGACCCCTACAGCTGCGGCCTCGGCTGGACGGTGAAGCTCGACAAGGGCGACTTCATCGGCTCCGCCGCGCTGCGAACCCTGCGCGAGTCGCCGCCGCGTCGATTCGCGGGCCTGCGCCTGGCTCCGCGCACCATCGCGCGTCACGGCCATCGCGTCCTCCAGGACGGCCGTGAGGTCGGCGT
>CATPAP010000273.1 GCA_955651875.1 Candidatus Dormiibacterota bacterium | reverse complement strand
GACGAGCCGCGGGCGACCAGGGTGATGCCGGCGAGCTGATCGGGAAGGACCGCCTGAACCTCGGCGGCAACCACGTCGAGACGGGCGAGGAGGCGTTCCAGGACTCCGGCTTGATCGGCCATCTCGGCCGCCATGACCTGGCCGTTCATGGGCGCAGGTGGGGATAGCGCTGCAGCAGCGAATGGTTGTGAGCCTCGCCGCCCTCGACGCTGACCGACATCAGGACCGCGGCATCGGCGAGGCGGGACTCGGTCTCAGCCAGGAGAGCGTGCAGCAACACCGCCCCCGTGACCGTGCTCAGCGGGGTCATCAGGGCGTCGCCAACCTGAACCACAGCGTCTCCGCTGGGTACGTTGGTGACCAGGGGGTGGTCAACGAGCTCGACCAGGCGATTGCCGCGCCCGCCGCTGGTCAGGGCAAGCGTGAGCAGCCCGGCCTCGCGTGCGCTCAGGGCAGCCTCGATGGGAACCGCATTGCGGCCGCCGGACGAGATGACCAGCAGGGCACGGGCGGTGGCGGGGTCGAGCCTCCCGACCAACTCCCGGCCGATGCCCTCGCGCCGCTCCGCGTCGGTGCAGCCGGCGCCCCGAGCGGCGCTGACGCGATCGTCGAGGAGCGGCGCCACCCAGGCCGGAGCGCCGGCCCGGTAGTACCCCTCGAAGGCCAGCACCTGGGAGTGGCCGCAGCCGAGGACGTACAGCAGGCCGCCGTCGCGAAGACGCTCAGCGAGCGCTTTCGCTGCCGGTGCCACCTGGTCCATGTCCAGCCCGGCGAGAGCGGTGGTGAAGGCTTCACGGACCGCCTCCGCGTGGCTCACCCCGGTCGTCTTGGAGGCGATATCGCTGGTGGCGTCACCCCGGCAAGCTATCGGTCGTCGAGACCAACTGTCAACCGAGCTCACGCCGGCAGCGCGGCCGCCGGCGACCGGCCCTCGTCGATCACTCGTCGATGTACGTGATCCCGACGCGATCGGCGACTTCTCGCAGGCCGAGCAGATCCACAGTCAACTCGCCATCGGCGAGGCGATTGCGGGTGGCGTCCTCGTGTGCCGCGCGTTGCTCGGCGTGGTCAGCGACGTCCGCAGCGTTCCGGCGGGCAACGCAGACGACACCGTCCTCGTCGGCGACGATGACGTCGCCCGCGCTGACCACCTGACCCGCACAGACGACAGGCCGGTTCACGGCGCCGGCGCGGTCCTTGCTCGTTCCCCGTGCGGACACCCAGCGCGACCACACAGGAAAGCCCATCGCGCGGAGTTCTGCCACGTCACGCACTCCCGCGTCCACGACTGCAGCGATGGCTCCGTGGGCGCGCAACGAGGTTGCCAGCAGCTCGCCGAGCACGCCGTCACTGCTCGCAAACGCCATCGCCACGACGAGCACGTCGCCGGGCTGACAGTGCTCCACGGCCAGGTGAATCATCAGGTTGTCCCCGGGCTGGCAGAGCACCGTGACGGCCGGTCCCGCCAGGCGGACACCCGGCTGGATAGGACGTACGGACGGGTCGAGCAGACCACGTCTGCCGTGCGCCTCGTGCGCGGTGGTGACCCCGACTGCGGCAAGTCTCGCCACCACCGCCGCGTCCGCGCGGACGATGCTTCGCACCACAACGGGCTCCACGGTCATGGTTCGATCGTCGCCGGCCGCCTATGCCGAGGACGCGACCACGTTGTTGCGGAGCAGTCCGATGCCCTCGATCTCGGTCTCCATCACGTCGCCCGGCTGCAGGAATTCCGGCGGAGTCCGTGCGAAACCAACCCCCTCTGGCGTGCCACTGGCGATGAGCATCCCGGGCAGCAGGGTCATCCCCACCGACAACCACTCGATGATCGCGTCGACCGGATAGATCATGTCCCGCGTGTTCGCATCCTGCTTGAGCTGACCGTTGACGCGCAGGTGCAGCTGGAGGGCCTGCACGTCAGGCACCTCGTCCTTGGTCAGGACCCATGGCCCGACGGGGCACGACCCGTCCAGGCTCTTGCCCTTGAACCACTGCCCTCCCCACCCGTGCTGGATATCGCGCGCGGTCACGTCGTTGAGGACTGTGTAGCCGAACACGTGGTCGAGCGCGTTGGCGCGCTTGATGTTGGTGCCGCGGCGGCCGATGACAACACCCAGCTCGACCTCCCAGTCGATGTTGGTGCTCACCGATGCATTGATGGGGATGTCAGCGTAGGGGCCGGTGATGGTGGTGATCGCCTTGGTGAATATTGTCGGCGGTTTCACCTCCTGGTTGAGGGCGCGCGCGCCCTCCTCGGCATGCTTCTGGTAGTTGCGGCCGATCGCCAGCACGTTGCCCCGCGGCGGATCGAATGGAGCGAGCACGGTCAGGTCCGCGAGCCGGCGCAGGCCGTCGCCTGCACGCGCTGACGACGCCAGCTCGGCAACGCGTGCCAGCCCCTCCTCGCCCGCGTCGATGACGTCCAGGATGTCGCCGGGGACTGCCGCGGACGTCGACCCGCCGGCGGCCGCGGCCACGTCCACGACCTCGTCCGGGGCGCCCTCGCGCGCCACGCCCAGGCGTCGCCGGTCTCCGTCGCGGAACATCAGCAACTTCATCGGTCCTTCGCCTCCGAGCCGCTCGCCGAGGTGAGGCTCGTCGCGGCTCCCAAAAACAGTTCCTCGAAATCCTGGCGATCGAGGAGTTCGCCGGGCCGGCCTTCCATGCGAGTGGAGCCGGACACAAGAACGGACGTCCAGGCAGCGATGTCGAGGGCAGCGCGCGCGCGCTGCTCGACCAGGAGCACCGCCTTGCCCAGCTTGCCCAGCCCGCTGACCTGTTCACGCAGCACATTGTCGGCCAGCTGCGGAGCCAGATTGGCGGTCGGCTCGTCAAGGATGAGCACGGTCGGATCGAGCATCAGCACCCGCGCGATCGCCAGCATCTTGCGCTCGCCCCCACTCAGCTTGTCAGCGCGGCGCTTGATCATCGGCTTGAGCTGCGGGAAGACGTCCAGCACCTCTGAGGTGCGCGTTCGGATCGTTGCGGCCGACAACAGGTATCCACCCATGTCGAGGTTCTCGAGAACGGTGAGAGGCTCGAAAATGTCCTGCACCTGCGGCACGTAGCCGACTCCGCGTCGCGCAAGCTCCTCCGGCGGGCGGTTGGTGACATCGTCGTCGCGGAGCGTGATGCGGCCGGCGGTGACTCGGAGGATGCCGACGAGTG
>CATPAP010000272.1 GCA_955651875.1 Candidatus Dormiibacterota bacterium | reverse complement strand
GCGCCCGTCGGCTCGTGCGTACGAGGCATTCGCCCAGTCTACGGCGCCGTCGGGGGACCCGCGTCCCTCGGAGAGATCACAGGGAGCCGCTGAAAGCGGCGGGCTGCTGTGCCGGTCGGCCCCGGCGCAGATCCCGCGCCAACGGCCGCAGGCATGATGATGATCACCATTCGCTGCGCCGCCATCAGGCCGGCTGGTGCTCGGACCCTCCGCTGCTCATCAGAACACCACCTCCACGAGGTCTCCAAGAGCCCGACGGACAAAAGGTGCGGAGCTGCTGTCGGTGACGACGTAAAAGGGGCGGCCGTGGTCACGAGCGAGTGATGCGCACTGGTCGATGTTGACGATGAGGGCCTGTTGCTCCTGGTCCGTGAAGCTGCCGAACGCCAGGTTCTGGTACACCTGGCGGATGCAAACCAGAGCCGGGTAGCCGCCTCCGGTCACCGCGTACTGCATCATGTCGGCCCAGAACGGAATCTCCATGTGTGAGTAGAACTTCTGCTTCATCCGGTCGTAATGAAGGGACGTTGAGTTGAACTGCTGCAGTCGTCCGCTGAGGCCAAGTTGTACGTACTCGCGGACATCCATGTCGAGGAATGGCGGCTTCGTCGATCCGGAGTGGCCACGAAAAAGGTCGCGTGTGCCCTGGAGTGGGTCGGCCACAGTGCTAATCAGCAGCACTATGATGGCTGCGGGGACGACAGGCAGCATGAGCGCGTACTTCAGATCGATTCCGCCGTGTTCGATGTATGCAAACAGGAGAGCTCCGACGCCCAACGCCAGAAGCAGCATTTCCACCAAGAGAGCCGTCTTGATGGCGTAGTATCGGACCTCGCCGACGGCGAAGTACTGCTCGGCGACGATCAACGAAAGGAACGCGAGCTGGGGGAGAAAGATATTGGTGAGCAGGCGCTTGTGCGACGCGGCCACTCGACTGCTCATCGCGAGCAGCGCGAGGATCGCCGTCCCGGCGATCAGGACCAGCGAGTGGAAACCATACAGCCCGCCGGTGGAATTGATGCCCTGCGACGCGCCGGTCGCGGAGTACTTCAGCTGGAAGTAGATGGGAATCAGCAGCAGCACAAGGGTGATAAGAACGGGCAGAGCGCGCACAGTTGCCATCTGCTTGACGAAGGCG
The DNA here is from genome assembly GCA_955651875.1 of Candidatus Dormiibacterota bacterium. Classification (GTDB taxonomy): domain Bacteria; phylum Chloroflexota; class Dormibacteria; order Aeolococcales; family Aeolococcaceae; genus Aeolococcus. The sequence goes on along the minus strand of CATPAP010000272.1, from coordinate 17,973 downwards.
ACCGGGTGGAGATTGGCAGGCAGCATGAAGAGCACGATGCTGAGCACCGTGGGCGGGAGCAGGAGCGTCCAGGTCATGCCGGCGCCGTACAGCATCACCAGGCTGGCGAGTATGTACCAGCGCGCGTCCGCATCCGCGAATAAGGGAGTACCCGCTCCCCCTCGCTGCCGGCTCAGCTCGGTGAGAAAGAGGAGGCTGGCGACGATCGTCAGCGCCACATAGTCGTAGCTGAGAAATCCTAAATAGACCCACGGGATGAGATAGAGAAGCGCCAGCGACGGGCCGAGGCAAAGTGCGGCCACCAGCGGGACCCAGCGCGGCCCCGCGCGCACCAGTGTGACCGCCCAGCTCAGGCACAGGTAGAACAGCAGGTACGCGAGAAGCGATCCCCAAACCATGTATTGGAAGAAATAGAGGAGCGCATTCCCCTGCCAGCCCAGGTCGATCTGCTTGTCGAACACCGTGTTCTGTATGAAACCGGTCGCCAGAGGGAAGCCCTTCGGGTAGTACGATTTGATCGCGTAGTCCAGATGCTGCTCGTCGGTCATGCCTTCGATGTTGGCGTAATGGTTGGGGCCATCAATCGCCTGAAGACCGCCGATCTCGGCGATACGGTTCGCCGAGTTCCGCCCTATCAAGATCGGACTGAAGGGCAACAGGAAGAAGAACGCGACCAGAACACCGCAGCAATCTCGTGTGTCGACAATGCTGCGGGGCCGCGGCAGCGTAGGGGAGGGCGCGACGGCGAGCAGTGCCACGCTCACCACAGCGGTGATCGAGGCAAGCGTTCGAAAGCCACTGCTCGGAAAGAGCAGGAACTGCAGTGCGCCTCCCAATTGCAGTAGCGACATGGTCACCAAGCCCGCGATCACCGCTCTGCTGAGCCAACTTCTCAGGAATGTCGGCATAGGCAGGGCGATCGTGTTGGCGCCGATGAGGATCGGCACCAGCGCGAGCTTGATGCCCAGCAGATAGAGCAGCAATCCCAGCGCGATCGCCGCCGCGAGAAGGATCTTCCGCTTCCCCACCCGCGCGAGTCTCAGCTGCAATTCTCGTCCGTCAACCAGGCCTCTCGTCTCATCGAGTCAGCGGCGCCACAGCGCGGCTCGCCCGAACGGGATGCGTTGTTCAACATGATTGGGTATCCTACTGCGCGACCGCCTGAGCCACCCACGCGCCTCCAAGTGGGAAGGTAGCACGTGCTGGCACAACGCCCGCGCCGGCGCGGCGGCAGGACGAGCCTCGGTCCACTCCCCAGCCACGCGGGCCTGCGGCCGCTCGCACCTCGCAAGCTGTCGCTGTCGGGGTGGCGGGGCATCATTGCAGGCACCCAGACGGATCCAAACGGCTGGAAGCGGGCGACGCCGTGGAGCACATGGCCCCCCCGCAGCCACCGGTGCCGTCGGAACGCAGGCGGTGCTGTGGGGAGTCGGCCGGGTGCAGCGTCCCGTAGGGTCCACACACCGTACGAGGCCCTCAACGACACGGCCGGGCGACGCCAGCAACGATGTCTATCCGCGCGTGGGAGTGCGCGGTGGCGATGGCGTCGACGGCGTCGCGAAACGCGGCCCGATCGGCGAGGAGCTTAGTGATGTCAGGGAGACTGTCCGTGGCCGGAGCGCTTCTGCGGCAGCGGTGGTACGCTGCACTCCGATGCCGGACGAGCCCCTCTCGCGCGATCACGGCGGGGCGGCGAATACGGCGCCGACCGGGCGGGACTCGACACCTGACCGGCACCACCGCCCGCAATCCGAGGCAGCTCGCGGTGACCTCGACCGTCTGTACGAGAGTCGCTTCAGTCGAGACGAGGCCGCAGCGAAAGACCGGGTCTGGGTGGAGATTTGCCTGTATTTGCAGCGGTTTGTGAGTCCCGGCGCCCCAGTGCTCGATGTCGCCGCAGATCGTGGTCACTTCATCAACAACATCACCGCTCCCGAGCGCTGGGCCACCGACATCCGCGACGTCCGTCACCATCTCGAGACGGACGTCCGCTTTGTCCAGGTGACTGGAACCGAGATGAGCCGAATCCTTCCGAACGACTATTTTGGCACTGTGTTCATGAGCAACTACCTGGAGCATCTTGCCGATTCGGATGTCGTGGTCACGCAGTTGAAAGAGGCCCACGCGGTGTGCCGCGCGGGTGGGCGGGTGGTGATCCTCCAGCCGAACATCCGATTGGTCGGCGGCGCCTACTGGGACTTTCTCGACCACCACACCGCGCTGACAGAGAAGAGTTTGGTCGAGGCAGCGGAACTGGCCGGTTTCACGCACTCACGCGTGATCACCAGGTTCCTGCCGTTCACCACCAAGAGTCGCCTTCCCCGCGCACCCACGCTGGTCCGCTGGTACCTGCGGTGCCCGCCCGCATGGCTCGTTCTCGGCAAGCAGACTCTCTACATCGGTGAGCGCGCGTACGAGGATGGACTCACCAGCGTCTCGCCGGCGTCGGACGGCCGCGCATGATCGTGGGGAGAGCCGGCTGGGTCAGGCCCCTGCAGCACCGCGCATGACGTCGCTGGCGCCGTAGTTGGGCGTCACCGCGGGCACCGCGACGGACCCAAACGGGTGGAAGCCGCCGAAGCCGTCGATCACATAGCCTCCGTCACCCGATGGCGTGACCACGATCCCGCGAGCGATGTCCCAACCGGCCCAGTACGCGAGCAGGGTGACGCTCGGCGCGCCTCCGAAGGGGTGCACACCACCCCAGCCGTCGAGCACGTACCCGCTGACGCCATCCGCACGCACGGCGACGCCCCTGGCGATGTCCCAGCCCGACCAATACGCGGTCAGGGGCGCCGACGGAGCGTTGCCGAAGGGATGCACACCACCCCAGCCATCGAGCACGTAACCGCCTGCCCCTGACGGTGCCAGGGCGATGCCGCGCGCGATCGGCCACGACCAGCCCGCTGTCTGTGCGAGCGGTGGGGAGTCAGCCGGGTGCAGGTTCCCGTAGGCGTCCACACCGTACAGGCCCTTCAATGACATGGCCGGGGTGACGGACGACGGGAAGGTGACCGCCGCCTGACCGTTGCCGGTCGGTGGGCCACTCCCACCCGCCGCGTTGAATCCCTCGACGTAGTACGCGTAGCTGTGGCCCGGGACGCCGAACACCGTGGAACTGGTGGTGGAGGTGCTGCCCCACGTCAGCCACGGGCCGTTGCCGTCACGGATGAACACCGTGTACGACGTCGCCGCAGCGCTGCCGGGCTGCAGCCCCCAGGTCAGCGTGAGCCCCGTGGACTGGGGCGTCGGTGGGGCAGTGACCTCTGCCACCGGTGCGGCCGGTGAGCCGGCCGGGCCGGTGCCGTTGGCGTTGGTCGCGGTCACAGTGAAGTAGCACACCGTCCCGCTGTGCAGGCTCACGGGCAGCGACGTCTGGTTCCCAGGCACCGTCGTCGAGGGTTGCGCGACCCCGCTGACTGTGTACGGCGTCACCAGATACGACTGCACTGGCCACTGGCCGCCCAGCGGGAACTGGGGAGCAGCCCAGGACAGTGTCGTCTGTCCGGCGCCGCAATCCCCGATCGGCGCGACGACGGGAGCCGACGGGGTCAGCCGATAGCTGATCGTCAGCGTGACGTCGTCGACGAAGAACTGCGATGGGTTGAGATTGCTGGTGAACCCCTCGATCTGGGTATCGACTGTCTGACCGGCATGGCTCTGAAGAAAGGCGGTGACGTCAATGGAGTCCGCCTGATATTGCGCACCGGTTGGTGCACAGTACCGCCTGCTGGCGGTTGGATCCAGCGTCCGCCACCATCCCACCCCGACGCTCAACCAGTCCTTGCAGCTCGCGTTGTGGTCCGGCTCTGAGGTGGCGATGTTGTAGAAGAACGAGAGCTGGGCGCTCACGATCTGCCCCGGGGAGACGAAACCCTGGATGAGCGTGTCGCCCGCGTTGCCGTGGCCGTCGTTGCAATTGTCGATGTCGCACAGGTCCGCTGCCCAGGCGCCGGAGTGGGGATCCAGGGTGTCGATGAGCTCGCCCCCCGAGCTCTGTGTCTCAACCCAGGCGGACTGTTGGACGCCCTGCTCGAATGTCCCGTCGGTGAGCGCCGACACGGTGGTCGTCGTCGAGGCTTGCGCAGACCGCGTGTTGAGCACCGGGTTGATCGCCAGTGTTCCAGCGCAGAGGATGACGAGCAACAGCTTCGCCGTAGCCCTCAATGATTCACGGGGCATGCGCAGTTCTCCAGGCGGTGGTTCAGCCATCAGCCGACGAGACTGCTGGCGGAGGTGTTCGACAGTGTTGGGTTCAGCCACAGCGCCGGTGCGTCGCCGAAGGGCAGGACCTGTCCAGAGGTGATCAATGTGTAGCCACCACCGTCGTCCATGCAGACGATCGAACGGGCCACGTTCTGGCCCGGATAGTCGTTCGTTGACGACACCGGTGGTGCCCCGCCGAAGGAGTGGATGTCATTGTTGCCGTCTACCCACCATCCGCTGTCGCCGTCGCTGCGCAGACAGGCGCTCCGGGCGATGTCCTGGCCGGGGTAGTAACTGCCATTCAGCCGGACCGATGGGAAGTTGCCGAAACCGTGCAGCCCTCCCCAGCCGTCGAGCACCCAGCCGCCGAGCCCGTCGGCCCGCAGCACCATCGCTCGAGCGATGTCCCAGCCCGGCCAGGCAAAGTTCGACGCGAGCGGCGCAGCATCGCCGAAGGGATGCATCCTGCCGTAGGCGTCGAGGACGTATCCACCCTTGCCATCTGGTGTGAGCGTCAGTCCGCGGGCGATGTCCCAGCCGAACCAGTACGCCGTGGGCCGGATTCGCGGCGCGCCCCCGAACGAGTGAAGACCGCCGAAGCTGTCGAGGACGTATCCGGATGTGGTTTTTGGAATCAACGCCATGCCCCTGGCGGTGGCTTGGGTGGGCCACACGGTCTGTTCAGTTGGCTGAGCCGCGCTGCCGTAGGGATAGACGTGCCCTCTCATGTCGGAGAGGTATCCGCCCGGGCCGGGGTCGCCATGCCAGCCGGTCGGCGCGATGGAGGAGCGTAGCCAGCCGAGGATGGGCAGACCAGACCGGTTCGGCATGACCGTGCCATAGATCGGCAGCCGCGCCGTCCCGGTCGGTGCAGCGTCGTTGTAGTTCTGCTCAACGAGTGACACGTATCCCGGGCTCGTTCCGGAGACGACGGCGACATGGCCCGCCGCATCGAAGCTCGTGCTGGCGAACACCATGAGGTCGCCGAACTGCGGGCCGTCCGCCCCGCCGTTGGGGTGCTGGACGAAGCGCGGGCTCAGCAGGGGGCCGGCCGCCCACATCTGATAGGCGTAATAGATTCCCCAGCTGTTGTGAGGGACCCCGAACACAATCTGGGCCCAGCGCACCGCCAGCTCCACACACTCGTAGCCCAAGCCGTACGCCACCTGCCGGTCCTGCGAGCCCGTTCCGTTCGAGTACACGTTGAGGTCGCCTTTGGCAGTCTCAGGCCCAGCCCACGATGAGCCGGGAACGAGCACGGTTCCCCAGGGCACCACGGCAGCAATGGTCCGGTCCGAAGCGGCCAGGACGGTTCCCGTGAGCGCCGTTGCGAGCGCGAGCGCCATCAGGGCAAGTCGTCTTCGCATGTCACGGAGTGTCGCGACGCACTCTGGAGGTCTCGTCCACAGCCACCGAGCGGCGACGCGCTCGTCACGGCTCCGTCATCACCCGCACGCGGACGCGACCCCGGCGTGGGCCAAGCGAGCAGATCCGTTCGGGAGCGTTTCAGTTGGGTCGTGTCGCACGCTTGCGGGGAGGTTTTGAGGCCGACACCTGAGACTGAGAGCATCGAGCACCGCCCTGTTACGATGCGGCGCGAACATGGCGGACGGAACCGACCACGGCCATGGCAACGGCCACGGGACTTCGCGCCGCCCGCCCGTGAGCGCAGGGCATGTTCGTGCTTGGCCATCAGTAGTACGTGGCGTCGGCGAGACGCTCGCTCTTCTTGCGGCACCCGCGGTCGTGTTCTTCGGCTGGCATGTCCGCGCCATGCCGCGGAGTCTGATGATCGATCCGTTCTTCTACGGCGCCTACGCGCTTGACGGTCCCGACCTTCTGCAACGCTTCGGCACGGACAACTACTTCTGGCCGCGGGTTGGGTTCATCCTGCCGGATCGCCTGTTCGTTACTCTGTTCGGCCCGCTCGGTGGCTTCTTCAGCTTCCGTTATGTGCTCGCGCTTGTGGCCACCATTCCCGTGTACGTTCTCTTCAAGCAGGTGCTTGGGCGCTGGGCTGCGTGGCTCGCGGTTCTGGTGATCCTCACAGCTCCGGTCATCCTCACCGCATGGGGCACGGATTATCCCGACGCCGGCGCTGTGTCGTACCTCATGGCCGGCGCCGCATGTCTGTTCATCAGGTCGCGGTCATCACCAACGCAGTGGCTCTGGCCCGTCGCTGCCGGTGTGCTTCTCGGACTCGCTGTCAATTCGCAAGTGGTCGCCGGGCTCACCGTCGCCGGCATCCTCGCCGGCATGGTGGTGAGCGGGTGGGCCGACGGCAGCTCGCGGATCGTCGCCGATCTTCGTCGCGTCCTGATCGGGTCGGTTGCCGTGACGGCCATTCTGGTCATCTGCGCCGGACTGACCATGGGGTACTGGGACATCTTCGGGCCCACCGCCCATGCGATCCTCAAGTACCGGCAAGCGGCGGAGATTGCTCTGTTCCACTCTTCGACCTGGCGGTGGTTGATCGACGACATCTACTTGCTCGTCCCCCCCGCCGTCGTTGCCGCATGGCTCATCAGCGCGTGGCCCGTCTTCGGCCGCGCCGACATCTCCAGGGCGGAACTCGGGTTTGCAACCGCGACCGCGATCGCTTTCGGCCTCCACGCGCTGGCCCAGTTCGTCGCCGAGAACTGGACCCTCGAGTATTACCTGTACACCTCGATGCTCTGGGCAACCGTGTGTCCTCTGGTCGTCTTCACCGTGCTGCGTGTGGCGCGCGCCGGCGAACCTGGGCGCCATGGACGCTCGGGGCTTGCACTGGCCACCGCCGCTCTGCTGGGATTGCCCCTCCTGGCACGGGCGTTTCGCGATCAGCTGCAACTCGACTTCAGGGTCGCCCTTGCGCTCGCGTTGGTACCGGCCCTCGGCGCGTTGATCGCACGCTACGGCCGCCGTCATACTGCAGCTTGCGCCTCAGCGGTGGTGTGCATCGCCGGTGCCGCGACGCTGCTCGTCGTCGGGCTGCCGCTGTCCGCCACGATCTTCCCGGGTCAGAAGCCGTACTACACACCCGACTATGGGACCGCTCTCTTCGGTGACGGGGAGGCGGCGGTCCACGAGTACGCGGTGTTCGCGAGCCTCCACGAGGTGGTGCCGACATCGTCCCAGGTTCCCGGCGGCCTGGCGACGTGGTGGCCCGCGACCGCCAGCAGGCTGGTGATGGTCTCCAGCGCGCAGTATCTCTGGTACCTCAAGTCCCTGCCCGGACGAATGCCGGACCTCGACGAGCCGACCCGCGCGGCCCTGTTGGGCCGCCGTCCGCACCTCCTCCTGTTGCTCAGCGACACAGGCACGGAGTTCGACGCGGCGGAGGCAGCCCTCAAGAATGCTGGGTTTGCGCCGATCACACGTCGCCAGGCAACTCTGACATCGGGACCCGATGTGCTGCATGTTCGTGTGCTCGAGCTCACCGCTCGCCCGGCTGTGTGAGAGCAGCGAACCATCTGCGGTTTCCTTGTCACAATCGCGTGATCGGCGCCGTGTGCGCGGGCTGCCTGCGACACCATGCATCTCATGTCGTTGATCCGATCTGCCTTGCTTTGTGCCCTGTTCGTTCCCCTGCTCGGCGCCGGCCAAAGTCCCGCGGAAGCGGCGACTCGCCCCGCAAACACCGAACGCGGCACTCCCGTCACTGACGCGCGTATCCACATGTCCATGGATACGACCGACGGCCCGCCACCTGCGGGGCTGCGGTCCGGAGCGCGACCGGATTCCCTGCGATATGCACGAGCCTCGACCGCCGGCGCGGAGACACCGGCCGCGAGTCGCGCGTCGAGCTCGTCGGTGCGCGAAGTGCTGGGCTTCGCACAGAGCGGCGAGATCTCCAGTGGTGCGTGGAAGGCCGACCTGCGATTCGACCTGCTCACCACCGTCGCCTACTTCGGCATCAACGTGAACGGCAACGGTTCATTGGTCACCTCAGACACCGGATATGCGACCTGGCAGAGCCAGCCCGCGACAGACCTGATCAACTCCGCACACGCGGCTGGCGACCGGGTCGTGCTCACGGTCAAGTGCTTCGACAACGCGACCATCGCATCGGTGACAGGGTCGGAGCAGAACCGGCAGGCGGCGATCACGAACATCATCCACCAGGTCGGTGCGCGCAGCGCTGACGGGGTCAACATCGACTTCGAGGGCACGGGGTCGTCGGTGGCTGCCTCGTTCACCCTGTTCGTCCGCGAGCTTCGCAGCGGACTGTGGACACAGCTCCCCAACGCGGCGTACCTCACCGTCGACACGTATGCATCGGCCCCGTCAGGCGGGACCATGTTCGACATCACGCACCTGAGTCCCTACGTGGATGCGTTCGACGTGATGGCCTACGACATCACGTTACCGCGGTCGTCGCATGCCGGGCCGGTCGCCCCGCTGTCGGGCATGACGTACGCCGATGTGAACACCGTTTCAGCCTACCTCTCCCTGGTGCCCGCGGCGAAGCTCATTCTTGGCGTCCCGTATTACGGGTACAAGTGGTCGGTCACCCAGCCGACGGCACAGGCACCGACGACGGGGACAGCCACCGCCGCCACGTACTCTGACGTGCAGGCGGATCTCGCATGTGCGAGTCGGCTGACACAGCACTGGGACAGCACCTTCGCCACCCCGTGGGCGACGTGGTGGAGTCCCGCCACCAACGATCCCTGTGGTGGGAACCATAACTCGTGGCGGGAGCTCTACTACGACACCGCGGCTTCCCTCGGCGACAAGTACGATCTGGTGACCGCGCGCGGGCTGAGAGGCGTGGGCATCTGGTCGTTGGGATACGACTCCGGCTACCAGGATCTTTGGAACGAGATCTCGCTGAAGCTCACCGTGCCCAGCCCGGTGCTCACTGCATTGCCGGCCACCGAGGACACCACGTCGTTCACAGTCTCTTGGTCGATGCCGGCGAACAGTCCCTCGGTGGCGTACTACGCCGTCTTCGCCGAGGAGGGCACTGGTCCATGGGTTCTGTGGAGCAATGTCACCAACTCTCAGGATGTGACGTTCTTCGGGTTCAAGGGCAAGCAGTATGGATTCTGGGTTGAGGCTTTCACGGCGGACTGGCGCTCCAGCGGTGGCCCGGTCACGCCCGGAGCCGTCACCACGGTGTCGCCCGCCGCACAGTCCGGCATGCCGTTCACCTCGATGTACGCGCTCGACGGGTACGGCGTGCTGCACCCTGCGTCGTCTCCCCCATTGGCGCCGAGCGGGTTGTGGCCCGGCTGGAACATCGCCCGCGGACTTGCTCTCGACAGCACGGGCGAGGGCGGCGTGGTCCTCGACGGGTGGGGCGGCCTGCATGCCGTCGGCGACGCGGCGGCTGTGAGCGGCACCTCGTACTGGCCGGGATGGGACATTGCCCGCGGTGTCGCGTCTGTGCCGGGCGGCACCGGGGGCTGGGTGCTCGATGGATGGGGCACTCTGCACCCGTTTGCGTTCGGGTCCGCCACGCCGCCCCCACAACCCTCCTCCTACACCTACTGGTACGGCTGGGACATCGCCCGAGCCGTCGGGGCCTTCTCCGACGGCTCGGGAGGCGTCGTCCTCGACGACTGGGGCGGCATTCACCCTTTCACGACGGGCTCGGCTGCGGCCTCCCCGGCGACGATGAGCGCGTACTGGCACGGCTGGGACATCGCGCGTGCCGTGACGCTCCTCCCTGGGTCCACGTCCATCAAGTTCACCGGGTATGTGCTCGACGGGTGGGGCGGCGTTCACCCGTTCGCGTCAAAGGGAACGCCCATGCCGTCAATGTCCATCGGCCCTCGCTGGCCGGGAGTGGACGCCGCGCGTAGTCTTGTGATGCTCCCGCAGTCGACGACGATGGGGTACGTGGTCGACAACGAGGGCGCCTTCTATCCAATCGGGGGCGCCCCCGCCGTGATCGCGCCGAACTCCGGCGTCAGTAGAGGCACCGTACGGTCCGCGGTAGCCGGCTGAAACGAGGACCCAGTCCTCTCTAGATCTCGTCTTGCGGGGGAGGCGGGGCGCGATGATTTGCTTCTTCGACGAGTAAGGCGTCACGCATGCGATTGACATAGGAGACCACAGGCATCAACTGCCATCGCGTCATCCGGCCCACGCTACGAAGAATGAGCCGCTTGAGGCCACGCGCGTTCGGTTCGAGAGGAAATCCTAGCGGCTCGATCATGCGCGCGTCACCGGCGGGCAGGTTGACAGCTGTCGAAACGCCCGCCATCGGATCCTCCCACAACCACAAGCGATGACCGCGGTCGGCGACCCAGCGGACGGCGGCCGCGTGTGTGGTGGGGGCGGCGTCGACGGCGGGTGCAGAAATTTGAGCGTCGCAGGCTCTTGCCATGGCGACGATCAGCTCGCCTTCATCTTTCACCAGCGTGGTGTCGTCGCGCGCCTGGTGGGAGAGACCGCCCACATCGGTGACGATGGCCGGCCGATTGAGGAGGGCGGTACGCTCCACTACACCCGATGACCAGATGACCCGGTAGGGCAGCACCACGACGTCTGCCGCAACTATCCACGCATCGAAACGGGCATCGGAGACGAAGGACTCACGAAGGTGCGCGCCTGGAGTGCCCTCGATCAGGTCATGCAGATTGTCCACATACGCCGAATGCTCGGGAGCCGGCACTCGGATCGACCCCACCACGTAAAGCTGAGCATGTGGTTGACTTCCCAATGCAGCGAACGCTCGCACGGCGCGATCAAACCCCTTGTGCCACTGGAGGAAGCCGATGCACAGGAACACAAATGCCTCGGCTTCGACGCCGAGGGTCTGCCGTGCCTGCGAGCGGGTCAACTCCGCGCGCGGGACGAATGAGTCACCGTGTGAAACCAGTTGCACGCGGTCCTTGCTGAGCTGGAAAGCGTGCACCATATCACTGTGCTCTTTGGCGGTGTGCATGTAGATCCGCTCAGGCGACCGCCATACGCGACGCCAGAGCGGGGCCAGGCGACGCCGGCTTCCGGCGGCGTAGTCCACCTCGTGCACGTAGACTTCCACGCGCCGTCCGGAATTAAACAACAGCAGCAGCCCGAGGATGTCGCCCAGGTATGCCAGCTTGCCGGACGAGCCGAAGAAGAAGAAAGGGTGGTATTGCACAAGCACCCTGTCGTATCGCCGCGACAGCCGCATCAGCCGAAGCCGGCCGGAGAGCGTGAGAAAGTTCGTGTGATATCGGGCGCCTGAAGGCGCCGGAGACACGACATCGACAGTCTCCCCGGTCGATCGCAGCTTGCCCGCGAGTTGGAGGGCGTACGCTGCCAAGCCGTCTCGCGCCGGAGGATACGGTGACACAAAGAGCGTCCTCACTGCCACTCCGTCAGGGTACTTTCTGTCCGATCGATGACGCCGGACCATGGATAGGTCGAAGCGACGTACTGCAGCCCGCGCGCGGCGAGTTCGCAACGAAGGTCTGCCGAGCCGAGCAGCAAAGCTAGACACGCCGCGAACTCGTACCGATCTCGGTACGTCAGACCCGCTTCCGAGCGCTCACAGTGCCACGCGACCACCGCACTTTTGGCATTGGCGACCACTACAGTGCCGGCTGCCCACGACTCCAGAACCGACAGCGAGAAACTCTCATTCGATGACGGCTGCAGAGACACGGAGGCCGCGGCAAAGGCGTTCCAACGCTCTGCATCAGGCAGGAAGCCCAGGTCAACGAGCTCAACCCCTTGGGGAGCTGTGCCGACGGCGCCCGCTCCGCAGGTCACCAGTGTCAACGAACGACCGAGTCGCCGAGCCGTGAAGCTGAGATGATCAAGCAGATCGTTCCAGCCTTTCATCCACTCACGGCGACCTGCATAGAAAAGGAATTCGCCATCCAGACCATGACGTCGGCGGAATCCCGCCGCATCGAATGTTGAGGGCGGCTCTACGCCGGAGCCAACCACCTCAGTTTGCGACGGCAGCCGGAACAGGCGGGCCGCGAGATCTCTTTCCGGATCGGAGAGGAACCATAGGCCTCTCACGTCCTCGAACTCCGATCTGAAGAGCTCGAGGCGCGCGAAGGGCTCGTCGTGGAGACAGGGCATCAGGATCGTTCGGTCCGCCGCGAGTTCGGCGCAGACGAAGGACAGCCAGGACATGTACGGTGCACACACAAGAGCCTGATAGTCACGAGCGTGCGAGCTGAGGTGGTCGAAGAAATCCGGAGACCGCATTCCGGTGTTCATCCATTGCATCTGCTCGAGCACGGAAAGCGGCTCCCCCGCGAGAATCCGGTGGCCGATCAAGTCGGGGCCTCGCTCCGGGGGAACAACGGCGAATCGCCGGACCGTCACGCCACCCTCGTCGCGTGTCCCCGGCTGCTCAGCATTGGCGGGCCGGTAGAGGTCCACAGACGTGGTGGTCAGAACTTCGACCGGCCAGCCTCTGAGCTGAAGCCGGGTTGCCATCGCTCTGAGCACGGCCTCCGCACCCCCGAGGACGTTGTCGCCGTACCGCGATGCAACCACTCCGACCGGCCGACTGTCTTCCTTGCTCATCGCACTCCTGGAGTTACGCTGCGCGCGTTGAAGCTGCGCGGGATGCGCGGCGGTTCTCAGACGCGCGCTGTACGACCCGCACCTCAGCCGGCCCCACAGCATGGCTGCATCGCCGCGCAAACCTACGAAATCGATACCTCAGTGGAGCAGTTCAAACCACGGGCAGTGCTGCAGGGGAATGGTACCATCCGGGCGAGCACCGGAAGACCCTCCCCGTCACGCGAGCCTGTCAATGAGAGCCATGCATCGGAGCATCCACCGCTGGATGATCGCGTCGAGCCCATCCGGCGATCTTCCTTGGTTTTGACACAGCCCTTCATGATTTCGATGTTCAGACGGCGCGCAGCCGACGTCGTCAGCGCGTGCCTGCCGCAGCGATACCGACACCTGCCGCAGGAAACCGCCGCACTGTCGACCCGTCTTGAGCAGCTCTCAGCACAGGTCCAGCGCCTGACGGACGAACTCACTGAACAGCTGGCATCCGTGGATCGCGGATATCAGGGGCTGCTGGAACGACTTGCCGAGATGTCGCGTCTCCGGGGGGAGGATCGGGCCGAGCTGACCACTGTCGCCGCGCGGGTCAGACTGAACACAGATGGGGCGCCGACTGTGACTCCCCAGGGCCACCGAACTGTGCGCGCGGGTCAGCCGTACCTCGACAGTTTCTACTCAGGCTTTGAGGAGCGCTTTCGCGGCAGCCGCGACGGTATCGAGGCGAAGATGCTTGAGTATCTTCCGGCGATCAGAGCAGTGGAACGTGGGGATGCCGCCGTGCTCGATGTGGGTCCGGGGCGATGTGAGTGGCTCGGCCTGCTGGAAAAGGAGGGCATCCTTGCGTACGGCGTTGACACAAACACGCGGTTTGTGGAGCTGGGAGCGTCACTAGGGCTCGACGTCAGGCTGGGAGACGCTATCGAACACCTGCGCGAGCTCCCGGACGTGTCGCTTGCGGGCGTGACGGCGTTCCAGGTCGCGGAACACCTTCCGACCGCACTGCTGTTCGACTTGGTCGATCATGCCCTCCGTACGCTGCGGCCGGGCGGCGTGCTCATCCTCGAAACGCCGAACCCGTTGAACCTGGCGGTCGGTGCGGCCGAATTCTGGATTGATCCGACACACCTGCGTCCGCTCCACCCTCAATTTCTCGAATATCTGCTGATCAATCGCGGTTTCGTCGAGGTCGAAGTGCACACAACCAATCCACCGAGCGGCTCTTTCGACCTTGGCAGCCTCGGCGACGCCGAGCTGCGTCGCCTCGGGGAGCATCTCAACCATCTCCTGTTCACCGGAGGTGACTACGCGGTGATCGGTCGTCGCGCGGCCTCCGCCGAGTGACTGGCCGGTGGCTCACGGCTGGTACAGTGTCAACAATGCGAGCGCTGCTTCCCGGCGTGGTCGAGGCAACCTCATGCCACTGACCTCCGCCCTCCGGCGGTCCCCCCGCGACGCAGCGGACACACCGTCCACGCTGCGCCGCCACATCAACCTGACGCTCGAACTGGCGTGGACCCAGTTCAAATTGAAGTATACCGGCTCCGTGCTCGGATACTTCTGGTCGTTGCTCAAGCCCCTGATGCTGTTCAGCATCATGTACGCGATCTTTGTCGTCCTCTTCAAACAGCGCGCGAACGAGTTCGCACTGCAGCTATTGGTCGGCGTGGTGGTTTTCACTTTCTTCACCGACGCCACCGGCGTCGCCATGTCATCGATAGCGGGGGCAGGGCACCTCATCCGCAAGGCTTACTTTCCACGCGGAATCCTCGTCGTCGCCTCAACGATCAGCGCGCTGCTGACGATGATGATCAACCTGACGCTCATCATTGTGGTGGCAACGCCGCTGGGTCATCTGCACTTCGGAATCCGCTCGCTGGCTCTCCCGCTATTACTCGTCGAGCTGTACGTACTGTCGCTCGGCTTCGCCTTCCTGCTGTCGTCCCTTTTCGTCTTCTACCGTGACCTCGGGCACATCTGGGAGATCGTCACCCAAGTCCTCTTCTACGCTTCTGCCATCGTTTATCCCAGCACAGTGGTGCCTGCGAGGTTCCGCGGCTTCTTCTTCATCAATCCCGTTGCACAGATCGTTGAGGATGTCAGGCACGCCATCGTCATCCAGGTCGTCCCATGGACGGCGGGCTACGTTGGATTGCGCGCACTGATCCCGCTCGGGTTGACCGTTTCGATACTCGGGTTCGGTCTGCTGGTGTTTCGGCGGCTGACCCCCGTCTTCGCCGAGTACCTGTGAGCGCAGCGATATCCGTCCGAGGCGTGACCAAGCGGTTCCGCATTCCGCAGGATCGTAGTGCAACGCTGAAGTACCGGCTCACCCATCCGAGGAGCACCTCGAAGTACCACGACTTCCTGGCCCTCGAGGATGTGTCCTTCGACGTACCGCACGGCGAGTTCATCGGGATCATCGGAAGGAACGGGTCTGGCAAGAGTACGCTTCTCAAGATCCTGTCGCAGATCTACGTGCCGACGTCGGGCAGCGTCGTCGTGGATGGCCTCGTCTCGCCCTTCCTCGAGCTGGGCGTCGGTTTCAACCCTGAGCTCACCGCACGTGAGAACGTGCTTCTCAACGGTGCCGTGCTGGGCCTCAACCGTCGCGAGCTGAATCGACGGATGGAGGCAATGATCCACTTCGCAGAGCTCGAGCAGTTCGTCAACACCAAGCTGAAGAATTTCTCCTCCGGTATGCAGGTCCGCCTGGCGTTCACCGTCGCCATCCAGGCCGAGGCGGCAATCCTGCTCATGGATGAGGTCCTGGCTGTCGGTGACGCACGCTTCCAGGCCAAGTGTTTCGAGGTCTTCAATCGCTATAAGCGTGAAGGCCGAACCATCGTCCTCGTGACCCACGACCTGGCAGCAGTCGACCTCTACTGCGATTCAGCTGTGCTGCTCGAGCACGGCAAAGTGATCGGAGAGGGTCTGCCGTCAGAGGTCACTGCGAAGTACCGCCGCATGGTGGCCGACGAGCAGGAGGCCGACGCCATCGCCAGCGGGAAAGCCGGTCACGCAGCAAAGCAGGACAGCACAGCGACGCGCTGGGGCAACGGTGACGTCCGCATCATCGGCATCCGCCTCGAGAACGGGCACGGTGAAGAGCACACCAACTTCGAGGCAGATGAGCCAATGAAGATTCACATTGATCTTGAGGGTCATCGTGATGTAGATGACATCGTCGTCGGGATCGGCATTCACCGAGCAGACGGTGCCGTCATCGGTGGCACAAACACACGGATCGGACGCACGCCGCTCCCCCCACTCTCCCCCGGCGACAGGCTGCGTGTGACCTATGACATGGAGCGACTTCCGTTGCTCGCGGGGGTCTATCGTCTGACGCTTGCAGCGCATCCCGTGATCCATTCCCTGACCTACGATCATCTCGAGCAGGCGGTCGAGTTCCGCGTGACTGATGAATCGGGCCGTACCGGCCTTTTCGACTTCGGCGGAGCTTGGGCGGTGACATCCGGACAACCGACCGGCGCTGTCGCATGACCCTCACCAAGCGGTTGAAGGATCTGACGCGGCCGTTCCGGCTGGCAGCCGCGCGCCTCAGCGCGCGATTGGCCGGTCTTCCCGATCCGACCGCCCAGCCTCCACGAATCGAAAGCCCTACAGGCGCTGATCAACAGGTGATCAAATTGCAGTATCCGGTGCGTCCGCGGCCGCGATTCGGCGAACACTGGGGACAACCGCGGCACGCGGAGCTATTGTCACTGATCTCCGCCGGAAGCCGGCACCACGACGAAGTGCTCGCATCAATCGCTGGTCACACTGAAAGTCTGCGCCGGATCCCCGTTCATTCCGATGACGATCGGGAACCCCGGTGGATCAACGGCTGGCTTCCGGGATTAGACACCGCGGCACTCTACGCATTCATCACTGATCGCAACCCGGCTCTCTACCTCGAGGTCGGATCAGGCAACTCGACCCGCGTTGTGCGCCGCGCCGTGGAGGATGGCCAGCTCAGGACTCGAATCGTATCGATCGATCCCGAGCCGCGGACCATCTGCGATGCGCTCTGCGATGAGGTGATCCGCCGGCCGTTGGAGGACATCGATCTCGACCTTTTCTCTGTCCTTGGCATCGGTGATGTCTGCTTCATCGACAACTCACATTGTGCGTACCAGAACTCCGACGTCACCGTCAGCTTCCTCGAAGTTCTTCCTCGTCTGGCACCCGGTGTGCTGCTGGGCTTCCACGACATCTTCCTGCCGGACGACTACCCCCCCGCCTGGGTCGATCGTTGGTACAACGAGCAGTATCTGCTGGCCTCGTTCCTCCTCGGTGGTGGCGCTCGGACCTCGGTGGAGTTCCCCTCCTGGTTCGTGGCCCAGGACCCACGGCACCACGACGAACTTGAGGCGATATGGAGTGGGCCGGAGTTTGCCGAGGTCGAGCGCCACGGAAACGCCTTTTGGCTGCGGACGGGATAGACGGGAGACGCGTCACAGGCGGGAAGGGATTCGAGGAGAGCTTGCCGGCACAGCTTTGCTGCCGATCCGACGAACCCGGGCGTGCTGCCGCGGTATCATGCGCTGTCTGTCCGGCGACCGCCTTGCCGGACCATAACGCGCGGGCGCGAACCGTCATCATCCACAGGAGAACTCGCGTGCCCGGCACAGTCCTCATCACCGGCATCACCGGGCAGGACGGCACCTACCTCGCGGAGCTGCTGCTGGGCAAGGGGTACCAAGTGTATGGCCTCGTCCGCGGGCAGAACAACCCGCGTCTCGACGCCGTCGCCCTCCTCTGCCCTGGCATCGAGTTCGTTGAGGGCGACCTGCTCGACCACGCCTCCCTGGTTGCAGCCCTGGAAGCCTGCCAGCCGACCGAGGTGTACAACCTCGGCGCCATCAGCTTTGTCGGCCTCAGCTTCAAGCAGGCCCTGCTGACCGGCGAAGTCACCGGACTCGGAGTGGTTCGGATGCTCGAAGCCATCCGCACCGTGAACCCGAGGACACGTTTCTATCAAGCCTCGAGCAGCGAGATGTTCGGCAAGGTCAGAGAGAGCCCCCAGTCGGAGACGACTCCGTTCCACCCCCGCTCACCGTACGGAGTGGCCAAGGTGTACGGCCATTACATCACGGTGAACTACCGCGAGAGCTATGGCATGTTCGCGTGCAGCGGAATACTGTTCAACCACGAGTCGCCTCGACGAGGCTTGGAGTTCGTGACCCGCAAGATCACCAACGGCGCGGCCAAGATCAAGCTCGGTCTGACCAACGAGCTGGCGCTCGGAAACCTGGATTCCCGGCGCGACTGGGGGTTCGCGGGCGATTACGTCAACGCCATGTATCTGAT
>CATPAP010000271.1 GCA_955651875.1 Candidatus Dormiibacterota bacterium | reverse complement strand
TTGAACGCACCTCACGCAGCCCTGCGCGGCGCAGGACAGTGGCCGCCGCGCGTGCCAGGTACGGGGCGATCTCGACGACCACCGCGCCGCCCGGGCGCAGCCACGACGGCGCGTCTGCGGCGAGGCGTCGCACCAGGCCGAGACCGTCGTCGGACCCGTCGGTGAGCGTGCTGCGCGGTTCGAACTTGCGGATCTCGACGGGCAGGGTGCGCACCTCGTGGCGGGCAACGTAGGGAGGATGGATGGTGAATGCGTCGACCTCGCCGCGCAACGCGCCGGGAAGGGCGTCGAGCATGTTGCTGACCGCAAAACGCGCGTTACTCAGGCCGAGCCGGCGCGCGTTGTCACGACCGAGGCGGACCGCATCGGCGGAGATGTCAAGGCCCCACACCTCACTGCCTCGCGTCCGAGCTGCGATCGCGAGCGCGATGGCGCCGCTCCCCGTAGCCAGGTCGACGGCGACGCGCCGCCCGCGGCGGCGGCGCAGCAGCTTGGTGGCGTGCTCCACGATCAACTCGCTCGACGAGCGCGGCGAGAACACCCCGGGACGCACCAGCAGGTCGATGCCGCAGAACTGGAAATGGCCGGTGATGTAGTTGACTGGCTCACCGGTGAGGCGGCGCTCGACGGCCGCCTCGAAACGGCGCTGCTCGGCCGGGGTGACCGAGTTGAGCTCGAGGTCGCCATCGCTGTCGACGTCGACGCCGAGCACGTGGGCGAGGAGCACCTCGGCGTCCCAGCGTGCCATGCCCGGCTGCCAGTGCTCGATGTTGCGCGAGCGCGCAATGCGTTTCTCTGCAGCTGGAAGCAGATCGGCGCCGGTGGCCCGTACACTGGACCGCGCAGAGACCGCGCCGCGGCTCGCAACCCTGGGCATCCCGAGAATGGTAGCCGAGCACGACACACCCACTCGTCGCACCGCCGCGTTCTTCGACGTCGATCGCACCCTGCTGCGTGGCTCGTCGCTTCTCCATGTCGCCCGGCCGATGCGGCGCGCCGGCCTCCTGCCCACCGGAGCGATGCTCCACTCGCTCATCGTGCAGATGCGCTTCAGCCTCTTCGGCTTCGACGAGGTACACATTCGCGCGGCGGCGCGCAGTGCGGGCGCCATCGTCGCCGGTGTCGAGTCGGAGCGGCTCATGCGTTTCGCCCGCCTCGTCATGCCCGTCCACGTGCTGCCCCGCGTCTACGCCGAGGCGCGAGCGCAAATCGACTGGCATCGCGCACGCGGTGACCTCGTGTTCCTGGTTTCCTCGTCGCCGTACGAGTTCATCGCCGTCCTCGGCGAGCTCCTCGGGGTCGACGGCGTCGCCGCGACACAGGCAGAGATGCTCGACGGCCGCTGCACCGGGCGCATCCTCCGCCTGTGCCACGGGGCGGGCAAGGCGGACTCCATCCGTGAGCTCGCCGCCATCCATGGCGTCGACCTCAGTCAGTCGTACGCGTACGGCGACAGCTATGCCAGCGACCTGCCCATGCTGGAGTCCGTCGGGCACCCTGTGTGCGTCAACGCTGACCGCCGCCTCACCCTGCACGCGGAGAACCAGGGCTGGCCGGTCGAGCGCTTCCAGCGGGCTGCGCTGCGGCCCGGCGCTGCCCGGCTGCGTGGCCTGCCCCGCCGGGTCGTCACTGTCTCGGGCCCGGCTGTCCGCCGCGCCAGCGGCCATGTCCGCGAAACTGCCCGGTCTCTGCGCCAGCTGTGAGCACGCCCGCGTCATCCGCGGTGCCCGCTCACAGTTCTGGATGTGCCGCCTGGCGGAGACCGATCCCCGCTTCGCGCGCTATCCGGCTCTGCCGGTGATCAGCTGCGCCGGCCACGAACCCGGCAAGCCTCAGGCCGCGCGACCCGGCTGAGCGAGGACGACCTCAGGCGCTCTTGGGGGAGGGGGCCGTTCGCCCAGGCTCGCGATGAGCGACGACTCCGACGCCGTCGGCTGCGGCAGCTGGGCATCCCGCGCGAAGATGGCGAGGCTGGGGGCGCCGCCGAGCGGTGTGCGATGAAGGAGGAAACGACCGTCGGGCGCCTGGATGGAACCGACCATGGTGGTCACCGCGTCAGCGAACCCGGCCTGCTGCACGAGCTGAACCACCGTCGCGTTGAAGCTGCCGTACGGGTAGGCGAAATCGAGCACCGGGTGCCCGAGCAAGCGCGCGAGCGCGGCCTTGTCGCCATCGATCTCCGCCCGGGCTTCGGCGAGCGGCACGGCGGCGAGGTCGATGTGATGGACGGTGTGCGACCCGATCACCATGCCCGCGGCATCCATGGCGCACACCTGGGCGGCGGTCATGTAGCCGCGCCGTCCGATGAAGCCGCTGACCACGTAGTCCGTGGCCACGAAACCATACCGCGCCAGCACGGGTTCGGCCGCCGTGGCGAAATCGGCATACCCGTCATCGAAGGTCAGCACAACGGGGTGCGACGGCAGCGTGGCCGTGCCGGCGAGTGCCGACATCAGCGTGCGGATGGTGATCGTGTGCGCCCCCTCGACGTGGAGCAGGGCCATCTGCTCGGCGAACAGCCCCGGTGGGATCGACAGGTCGAAGCCGGAGAGGTTCAACGGTGTCGGCGCGATGGCGCGGATGTAGTGGTAGTAGAGGATGGGAACGTCGAGATGCCGCGTGAGAGGGATAGCGACGATGCTGGGCTGGGGTGCTCCCGGCGGCGGACAGTCGTTCGGACTCAGCTTGACGACCGAGGGAGGGGAGTGGCCGGGATGGACCGAGGGAGGGGAGTGGCCGGGATGGACCGCGAGCGGGCCACCAACCGCGATGTGCGCGGCGCCGGAGTGCAGGTTGACGGTGACGGCCGCCGAGACGGTGGCCAACGCGAGCAGGAGTCCTGCGGTGGCGAGCCGGCGGCCAGTGCGACGTGGGCGGGCGGTTAGGCGCGGGGATCTCATGCAGCGTCAGGGCGGTGCGGTGGCGATGCCGATGAGCGGCCGCCTCCAAGGATAAGGTCAAAAAGTCCTGATGCGCCCGGACTTCTCTCCCTCGCGCTTCGCTCAGCGCGCCGTGTCGGGAACCGCCGTCACACGCCGCCCGGCGTGCAGAGCCGGGCTCATTCCGCCGTTATGCCGCCGCTCGGCTGAGCATCGGGCGCGGTGCGCCAGATCGTCTTGATGTTGACGAACTCGCGAATGCCAAAGCTCGAGAGCTCGCGGCCGTAACCGCTCTCCTTGACGCCACCGAAGGGGATGCGCGGATCGGAATGGGTCATCCCGTTGACGAACACGCCGCCGCAGTCCATGCGCCGTGCCAGGGCAACGCCGCGCTTCTCATCAGCGGTCCAGATGTTGCCGCCGAGCCCGAACACCGAGTCGTTGGCGGCGACGAGCGCCTCGTCGGCGGACGCCACCCGCATCACCGCCGCGAGCGGCCCGAACGTCTCCTCGCGGAACGCCGGCATGTCCGCGGTGCAATCGGTGAGAACAGCGGGACTGATGAAGAAGCCACGGCCATCCGGACGGGTGCCGCCAAAGCGCAACGTCGCGCCGGCGGCCACCGATTCACGGAGCTGGCGTTCGATGGTGTCGCGTAGATCGCGGCGGGCGAGCGGGCCCATGGTCACGGAATCGCGCAGCGGACTTCCGACCACCACCGCGCGCGCCTGCTCGACGAGGAGCTCCTCGAAACGATCGGCGACGGCATCGACCACGATGAACCGCTTCGCCGAGATGCAGCTCTGTCCGGCGTTCTGGAACCGCGACTTGGCCGCCATGGCCGCCGCCGCGACCAGGTCCGCGTCCTCGAGCACGATGAAGGCGTCCGAACCGCCCAGCTCGAGGACGGCGGGCTTGAGGGTGCGTCCCGCGGCTGTGGCCACGCTGCGCCCGGCCGCGGTGCTCCCCGTCAATGTCACCGCGGCGATGCGCGGGTCCTCGATGACGCCGGCAACGCGGTCGCTGGGAATGAGCAGCACGCCGAAGACGCCGCGCGGGAAGCCCGCGTCGGTGAGCAGC
>CATPAP010000270.1 GCA_955651875.1 Candidatus Dormiibacterota bacterium | reverse complement strand
TCCTCTATCTGTCCGGCCATGTCTGCCGGGCCAACGGTGCGGTGCTCACCGGTGTCGTCGGTGCTGATGTCGACCCCGCCTCCGCCGCGCAGATGGCCCGCGACGTCGCCCTCGACCTCCTCGCCAGCGCCGCGGCCGCGCTGGGGTCGCTCGACCGCGTCACCGGTGTCGTCCGCATCACGGGTTTCGTGCGCAGCGCTTCCGGTTTCGCCGGTCAGCCGTTGGTGGTGAACGGTGCATCCGACCTTTTCGTCGAGGTCTTCGGCGACCGCGGCCGCCACGCCCGGAGTGCCGTCGGAGTCAGCGAGCTACCCCTGGGAGCCGCTCTCGAGATCGAGGCGATCTTCGAGGTCGACGGCTGAACGTGGCTGCGTCGCGGCCCGCACCGTTCAGGTCTGCGGAAGCACCAGCGCTCGCCTGACCAGCTCCTCGAGCACGAAGATCGTCTGGGTGGCGCGGATCTCCTCACTGGCCTGGAGGCGTTCAAGGACCACGTCGCGCAGGGTCTCGACGTCAGGCACGCGCACCAGAAGCAGCGCGTCGTACTCCCCGGTGGTGAAGGCGCAGTACTCCACCTCCGGCATCGACACCAGCCTGCGGCGGAGCGATCGCCACGCCGGCTGCCTTCCCGAGACGAGCACCAGCGCGGTGACGCCCAGGCCGGCACGGGCAGGGTTGACGCGCACCGAGTAGCCCTCGATCACGCCGCTCTCGCGGAGGTTGTCGAGGCGCGTGTAGGTGGCCGCGCGGGAGATGCCGACGCGCTCGGCGAGAGCCGCCACGGAGATGCGCCCATCCTCCGCGAGCACCTCGAGGATGGCGCGGTCCAGGGGGTCGAGCGGCAACCCGGCAGATTGTGGACGCGAGGGCCGGCTCAGAGGGGTCTTGCTGGACATTACGACGCCTATTATTGCCGTTGGTCGTGCAATATGTCCAGTGAAAGTGGCCATCGCTGGACATAACGAGTACGCGGGCGCACAATTGCTGGAGGCCGGCGATTGTCCAAACGCATGGAGGCGAACACGATGTCGACCGTTGTCAGCGAGGTCCCACGCACCGCCGCCGGGTCCGATTGGGACACCTTCATGGAGCAGGTGCGCGAGACGGTGATGAGCCATCCCGTGGTCACCAACAACGAGTACTGCATCTGGTTCGACAGGGGCGAGGCATCCCGCGACCAGGTACGCGATCTCGTCCAGCAGTTCTCGGTGTTCAGCAACCTGTTCATCGTCGCCCAGCTGCTCAAGACGATCAACGCCCCGACCATGTCGCAGGCGCGCGAGTCGTGCGAGATCCTTGTCAACGAGCTTGGCGTCGTCTTCAACAGCGGGCGGACATCCCCCAGCGACGCCACCGGCAAGAGCGCCGACGACAAGGACCGCGAGGGCGACCCCGAGCTGGTCTCGACCGAAGGCACTGTCGACGGGGGCATCTACCGCTTCAACGCGCGTCATTTCGAGTGGTTGGTCAAGGTCGGCGAGGCTGTCGGCCTCGGTTTCGACGATCTTGGCAAGCGCAAGTTCGGCCGCGAGGAGACCCTCTTCTTCTGCGACGAGCTCGCGCGCATCTACGGCAGCGATGAGCCGGACATCGCCGAGGGGGCGAGCTTCGCCGTCGAGCACTGGGCCGCAGCCGGCTTCTGGAAGCAGCTCATCAACGGCCTCGACGCATTCAAGAACCGCGAGTGCGGCGACCTGCGCCTGGCGTTCTTCACATGGCACGACCGCGTCGAGGATCAGCATGCCGCCCACACCATGGACGAGCTCGAGGGCGCCTACAACCGCCCCGGTTTCGACCAGCAGAAATTCCTCGAGGGCGCCGCGGAGATGCTCAACGGCGTGAAGTCCTTCTGGGACGGCCTCGAGAAGCGGCGCAAGGAGCTGGAGCCCGCGCAGGCGTGAGCACCGCGCTGGAGACGCCGGTCGACATCGTAACGCCGGTGCTCGAGGGCACCGATCATGTCGAGCTGTGGGTCGGCAACGCCCGCCAGGCCGCGTACCACTACCGCAGGGCATTCGGCTTCGATGCGGTCGCGTATGCCGGACCCGAGACTGGCGTGCGCGACCGTGCCTCGTACGTCCTCGAGCAGGGCAAGGTCCGGCTCGTGCTCACCGCGCCGCTGCAACCCGATGGTCCGGTCGCCGAGCACGTGCGCCTCCATGGTGACGGTGTGCGCGCCATCGCCCTGCGCGTCGAGGATGCGCGTGCCGCATACGAGGCGGCCACGAGGCGTGGCGCCAGGGGCGTCGGCGAACCCACGACGGTGACCGACGCGAGCGGCGCCATCACCTTCGCCTCGGTTGCCACCTTCGGGGACACGGTTCATCATTTCGTCGAGCGCAACGAGTACAGCGGCGCCCACTGGCCCGGGTACCGCGAGGATCGCCGCGCCGGTGGTGGTGTCGGGCTGCGTTTCATCGACCACACCGTCGGGAACGTCGAGCTCGGCAAGATGGACGACTGGGTGACCTTCTACTCAGAGGTGTTCGGCTTCAACGTCTTCCAGGAGTTCGACGAGCACGACATCGCCACCCAGTACAGCGCCCTGCGCAGCAAGGTGACCCGGGATCCGCGCAGCATGGTGACGTTCCCGATCAACGAGCCCGCCGTCGGCCTGGCCGCCTCGCAGATCCAGGAGTATCTCGACTACTACCGCGGCAGCGGCGTGCAGCACATCGCCGTGCACACCGATGACGTCGTCGGCACGGTGCAGCAGATGCGCGATCGCGGCGTCGAATTCC
>CATPAP010000269.1 GCA_955651875.1 Candidatus Dormiibacterota bacterium | reverse complement strand
GTGCGGCTGTGCGTGTCACCTGCGTGCCGCGAAGGTCGGAGATGGTCTCGATGAGACTCGTCACCAGGGTGACGCCGTCGGGGCGGGGCACCGGGTCTCCGTCCTCGCGAACCAGCCGTTCACTGCCTCGCAGCGCCGCCAGGTCGGCGGACCCGGTGCAGAACATGGCGATGCGCAGCACGTCGATCCATTCGCGTCCGAGCTCGACGCACTCCTGCGTGCCAGACGCGGCCGCCCGGAGGAATGGCCCGGCGACGCCGACGAGGTCGGCGCCCAGCGCGACAGCCACCGCGACGTCGAGGCCGCTGCGCACGCCGCCACTGGCGAAGAGGACGCCGTCGGGAGCGGCGGCGCGCGCCTGCGTCAGCGCCACCGCCGTCGGGATCCCCCATCCCGCGAAAGCCGCGGCGGTGCGTGCGGCCGAGCCGTGGAGCCGGTGCCGCTCCACCTCGCTCCACGAGGTGCCGCCCGCGCCGGCCACGTCGACCGCGCTGACGCCGGCGTCGAGCAATGCGGTGACGAGATCGGCGGAGATGCCCCAACCGACCTCCTTGACGATCACCGGCACCTCCAGCGCCGTGGCCACCGCCTCGATGCGCGCCAGCAGCCCGGCGAAACACGTATCGCCCTCCGGCTGCAGCGCCTCTTGGAGGGCGTTGAGGTGGAGCACCAGCGCGTCGGCGCCGAGCATCTCGACGAGGCGCGCGCAGTCGGCGCTGGTGACCCCCCGGTTGAGCTGCGCGGCGCCGAGGTTGGCGAGGAGCGGCACCGACGGGGCGATGTCGCGGACCGCGAAGCTCGACTGTGCTGCAGGCCGCTCCAGGAGCACCCGCGCGGAGCCCAGTCCGAGCGCGATACCGAGCTCGGCGGCGGTCTCGGCGAGCACGCAGTTGATGCGGTGCGCGGACTCTGTTCCGCCGGTCATGCAGGAGATGAACAACGGCGACTCCAGCGTCCAGCCGAGCACCTCTGTCGCCGTGCTGACCTCGGCAAGGTTGATCTCAGGGAGCGCGCAATGCATGAAGCGGTATGCCTCGAAGCCGGAGCGCACACCCTTGGCGGCGACGTCCTCCTCGAGGTTGATGCGCAGGTGATCGGCCTTGCGCGTCGAGGTGGCAACGCCGTTGTGGTGGGCCGCCGGGCTCGTCTGGGCCATGTCAGGCGGCCCGCTCGGCCACGAACTCGACGATCGACTGGAAATCGTCCATGGCGTCGCCGGTCAACCCGCACGCCAGCGCCAGGCGCAGAGCCGAGTGGCTGCGCCGCGCGAGCTCGTCGGCGACGGCGTCCTGGGCACCCGCCGCGTCGAGGAGCGCGAGGATGACGCCCTCGTCACCTCCCGGTCGTTCGTAGAGGCGGCGGAGCTCGCGGCGAGCGGCTCCGCGCAGTCGCGAGCGAGCGACCACCACGGGGTACGTGATCTTGCGCCGCGCCAGGTCGCCACCGCAGCCCTTGCCGGTGACCTCGCTGTCACCCCACGCGCCGAGCCAGTCGTCGCGGACCTGGAAGGCCACGCCGAGCTCCACGCCGGCGCGCCGCAGCACGGCCGTCTGCCTGCTGCCGGCGCCGCCCATGATCGCCCCGGCCTGCAGGGCTGCCCCGAAGAGCGCCCCCGTCTTGGTGCGGGCCAGCCGCAGGTACGTCGCCACCGGCGTGTCGATGCGTCCCTCGAGGTCGAGGTCGAGGCACTGCCCCTCGATGACCGCCAGGATCGCCTCGTTGATCGCGGCGGCGGCACGCAGCCGCGCGCCGGGGCGACCACGCCCGCTGAGCAGCGCCCGGTAGGCGATAGCGTGCATGCCGTCGCCCGCGTTGATCGCCTGCGCACTCCCGAAGACCACCCACACCGTGGGGCGGTGGCGGCGCTCGTGGTCACCGTCCTGGATGTCGTCGTGGACCAGGGTGAAGTTGTGGATCCACTCCACGGCGGTCGCCACCGGCAGCGCATCGCGGACGTCCCCGCCGTGCTGGCCGGCGGCCCACAGGGCCAGGCAGCCGCGCAGGTGCTTGCCTCCGCTGTCGTTCCGGGGACGTCCGTCGGCGTCGATCCAGCCAAGGTGGTACGACGACATCGCACCGAGCCGGGTCTCCGCCGGCAGGCCGGTGGAGCGCAGCGTCTCGCACAGGGTGGGGACCAGCAGCGTGAGTGCACCGGGAAGCTGAACGGAACCGGAACCCCGAGGTGGGGCGACGGCCGTGTGTACGCGGCGGAGCGCTACTGCCATCCCATCCATCCCAGTGCGTAACGCCGGATAATGATTCACGCATAGTAAGTAGTCCCGGGCGAAGGCACAAGGCGCCCGGACACTGGCGTGGGCGGAGAGCCCGTCAAGTAAAATCCGCCGGCCACGTGCCCAGGTGGTGGAATTGGTAGACACGCCAGCTTGAGGGGCTGGTGACCGCAAGGTTGTAAGGGTTCGAGTCCCTTCCTGGGCACCACGTTATCGAATATGCGGCGGGCTCTATGAGGGGTTCTTGACCTCTAAGTTGACCCCTTCTGGGGCGCGGAGTAGAGCGTCCAAGGTGCGCGCCGCCTCGCGATGCGTCGCCGGCGTGGCGTGGCTTTGCGGTGCGTCGTTCTCGTCGCCGTGCGCTGGTGCGGGCTGGCGCCGATGTGAGCCGCTGCCTCGGCCTCGATGAGCCGCTGCATGGCGTGCTCAAGGACGCGCCGGAGCAGGTCGGCGTCAGCTCCGTCGAGTAGGTTCAGCAGCGCCTGGTGTCATTCTGTCCTGGGCCATCGTGGGTCTCCTGGTTTGGGTAAGAGCTTCCAAGAGAACTCCGCGGTGGCCTTCTTTGTCTACCTCGCCGGCAGACGGGTCGGCTCACCCGGATTTACACCACGATACGGGACGTAACTTCAGACTTGCACCCGCCATTCTGGTGGGTGAGGATCGAAACGTGGCTCCGTCGAGGTCGGTGACCCGTGACCGTGGTGGCGAACCTTGTACCCCCCATCCTGGTAGGTGAAGATCGAAACCACATCGGCTCCATGTCGTCGATCGCGAGCCAGCAACGTCCCAGCCGACGCTGATCGAAGCTGCCCAAGCGAGAGACGCGCCTAGGAGCGAAGGAGCGAGCACACGAAGAAGCCGCCCGGTCGCGCGTGGGGGGAACCTCGCGGTTTCCGGACGGCTCAGGAAGGGCCGTGTGCTGCAGTCGGGAGGGCCGAGCCGCCTCGTTGCGGCAGAGTAGCAGAATCCACACGCTAACGTGCGCCCGTGTACGTGCTTGTGACTGCCAGCGACCGGCGCGTCACAGTCTCGCTGCCAGGCCTAGGCTACGCTCGCCCCGATGCGTGCTTCCAAGTCCGGACCGTACCTCACGCTGGCTGATGTCTCACGGCAGACAGGGCTAGAGCGGTCATGGCTGCGCCGGCTCTGCCAGCGAGGCGACTTGCGCGCCACCAAGGCTGGTCGGGACTGGCTCGTCAAGCAAGCTGACCTAGCGGCTTTTCAGCGACGGCAGGGCGGGCGGCAGCGACCATAGCCGCACGTGCGTTGGGCAGGCAGAGGTTCACTGCGGCCGCGTCATCGTGACGGACCCGCGCCTTGGGGGCGTAGAAGGTCTCTCGCGCAGTTGGGTCGTGCCCTTGCCTCCCCGCCGCCTCGGTGCTACCGTTGCACGGTCGATCAGTTTGGGGGGAGTGATGGGCTCGACACGCACGAGAGAATCAAGCGACAGCGACCCTGAACTTGGCCTGCGAGAGGCCGACCTCGAGGAGGCGGTGAGCATTCTCCAGTGGCACTCTGCCCGGGCCCAGACGGCAATCGCGAGCCAGACAGCAGCCCGTGCCGAGGTTGTGTCGAGGCTAGACGCTGAATTGCACGCGATGGCCAGGCAGTCGACCAACTAAGGCGCAGCTTATGAACCGGCACACCGTCATCTGGTCCGAAGCCATCCTCGCCGGTTCAGTGATCTTTCTCGCCTACGCCCTCATATCCACCCGCCGCTGGATAGACCGAGAGCATGGAGAGCACCAGAAGGGCTGGATCGTGGCGACGCGATGACTGGCTACCGCATCAAGGGCGACCACGTCGCGCATCTCTTCGAGGACTGCGTGCCCGTGAGCATTTACCAGCATCCACCCGACGAGCTCTGGATGGTCCCAGGCGACCCCAGCTAGGACAGACGACCTCGGCAGTGACCGGAGTCACGGCAGCAGACGGGACCATCGTCATCGGAGGAACGACCCCCAGTCCGTCAAGGTGAATCAGAATCTAACAATCGCGCAGCTCGTCCTCAGCGGCGGCGGCGGGTTCACTTCGACAATGCTGACGGCATCAAACATCTCGACGCCGTACGTCCAGGACGCCGCGAATTCCGGGCCATACCTGGTCGTCGGGCCTGCTGGCGCCGCGACCACGGTAACGCAGCGTGGTGCCGGGACGTTCGTTGTGCAGCCGGACCAACTGAACACCCGCGGCGTCGCGTTCTGGGGGCACGCCACCGTCGGCTCGCGGCCCGCCGCGCCTGTCACCCTCGCTGATGTCATCGCGATCATCCGTGCCTGTGGACTGAGCGCGTACGAGGAAGGAATACAGTTTGCTTACGGGATTCTTTACCAACAAGCAGATCCTCACCGTGACATATACACGTGAAAGGCAGCCCGTAGGCCAGGCGGAATAAGCAATCTCCGCGACCTGGCAAAGGTCCTCCCTGGTCGAGGCCGTCTAGGCCGAGCTGGTGTCGTGAGGACACACGCCCACGTCCGGGTGTGGAGGCGCGGCACGCCGGAGCCGCCTGGGGATGGAGAGTGGGGCGGCCAGCGTCGGGG
>CATPAP010000268.1 GCA_955651875.1 Candidatus Dormiibacterota bacterium | reverse complement strand
GGGTCGGTCATTCCGCCCTTGGTGAACTGGCTGATGTCTGCGGCAACTCCCCACAGCTTGTCGAAGCCACGCCCCCAAGACCTCGCGCCGGCGCCGCCGGTGCTCACCAGGGTCTCATCGACGTCGAAGGCGATCGCCAACGGGCCCGGGTCCTGTTTCATCGCGCCATCCTCCTCACCCGAGTGTATCCAGCGACGCCATGATCGCCGCGGTGAAGTCGATCATCGGCCGCGTCGCGGGTACGTATCCGGCCGCCTGGCGCAGGCATGCGCAGCCAGCCAGGCGGGGGGAACTACGCGGCGGGGCTTGCTTTCCTGCGACGGGTCGTCGCCCAGAGACTGCGGCCTGATTGGATCACCGAGATCGGCGAGCAGGGCCCGACGGCGCACCCACCGCGGAAGAGCCGGACAGACCGGCAGCCCGGCCACGCCCGCCGACGACCCACCCCAGCGAAGATCAACATGCCCGGAGAAACGATCACCGTAGTTCACGCGGTGAATCAGGGCTCAGCTCGTCATAGCTGCCACGTGGTGACATCGATCCCATAGGAGTCGCGTGAGCACCGACGGCCCGATCCGATACGACCCGAACCCGCGCTATCCGGCGGTCGGCGGGCGCGTTCGCATGGGCTGGGCCGCCGGGATCGACGGGCTGCCGCGCACGCCCACGGTCCTGGCCGTCGACGGACCGCCCACCCTGGATTGGCCGAGGATCGTCGACGACCTCCTGGACGCCTCGCGCGCAAGTGGCCGTACCACGACGTCGATGGACGTGCGCGAGTGGTATGCGCCGTGGCCGAAGATCCTGGAGCGCACCGACGCCGCGGAGCTTGCAGGCGATCCGGATTTTGCCCGTCTCGCCACGGCGACAATGGACGTCCTCTTCGAGGGCCGCCCGGCCCTCCCGGCCACCGATGATGTCGATCTACTCCTTCTGTTCGGACCGGGATCGGCACTGTCCGAACCGGACGTGCTGTGGTACCTGGAGCAACCGAAGCGCTACGCGGAGGCCGCCGTGGTGGCGGGCGCCGGCATGCACCTCGGACAGGCCGATGCCGCCGATCCTCCGACCACCCGACGGTTGTTCTTCATCGACTGGCCGATCTTGGAACGACATCGCGCCGACATGGCCGATCGTGTCGACCGCTGGTGGGATCTGCAGGACCCGGCCCGTCCGACCTCGCTGTCAGCGCAGACGATGGCCCGAACGCTGTCGGCACTCGTGCACCGTCCTTTTCGGACCCGTCCGACGTTCAACACGACGTCCTGGGGTGGCCATTGGGCTCAGCGCGAGCTGGGGATGAACCCGGAGGCTCCGAACACGGCGCTCGGGTACGAACTCGTCGCGCCGGAATCGGGCGTCCTTGTCGGGGATGACGAGACCCACCAGGTCGAGGTCCCGTTCCAGCTGCTCGTCGACCGGTATCCACGAACGCTGCTCGGTGACGCGGTGCACGAAGCCTTCGGAACCTCGTTCCCGATCCGGTTCGACTACCTCGACACGGTCGCGGGTGGGGGGCTGTCGGTGCACTGCCATCCGAGCCCGGCATACATGAGCGAGGTCTTCGGATGGTCGTACCCGCAGCACGAGAGTTACTACGTGATGGTCGGCGGGACCGACTCGGTGATCTACCTCGGTGTCCGCGGCGATCTCGACGTCGACGAGTTCCGCTGCCGCAGTGAGGCCGCCCAACAGACCGGCGAGTCCTTCGACATCCTCCGCCACGTGCAGACCTTCCCTGCGACGTCGCATCAGCTCTTCCTCATCCCCGCCGGGACGCCGCACGGTAGCGGCGTCGGCAACGTCGTGCTGGAGGTCAGCGCGACGCCGTACCTGTACTCGCTGAGGTTCTACGACTGGCTGCGTCGCGACGCCGCCGGACGCCAGCGTCCGGTGCATGTCGCCCATGCGTTTCGCAACCTCGACCGCCGCCGGCAGGGCAGCCGGATCAGCACCGACCTGGTCCCGGTCCCACGAATCGCCAGGTCGGGACCGGGATGGCGCGAGGAGGTGCTCGGGGAGCTGCCCGAAATGTTCTTCGACGTTCGACGCGTCACGCTGGATGCGGGCGCGGAGGTGGGCGAAGACACCGCCGGCCGGTTCCAAGTGCTCAATGTGGTCGACGGCGACGGCGTGATCATCGACACCAGCGACGGCAGCAGAGTAGCTGTGGCCTACGCGGAGACCATCGTCGTGCCTGCGGTGGTGGGGGCCTACACCGTGCGCGTCGCCGGGGCGGGACCCGCTCGTGTCGTCAAGGCCTACGTCCGATGACAACGTAGGCAGACGAGTTATTGACAACCCTTGCCTCCAACGCGCCTACTTCCTCGCCAGCGATTCGCAAGAGTGCCCGAGGGCAGGAGGCGATAGATGTCTGTGACGAACGGCCACCAGCCATCATCGGAGCAGGGGGTTTTTGCCGACCTGGACACCAAGGCGCCGACGTCCTTCTACTGGTACCTGGCTCTGCTCGCGACCATCGGGGGATTCCTGTTCGGGTACGACACGGCCGACATCGGCTCGGCCCTGGGCTTCATACCCTACGACCTGACCGGATTCGCGATGGGCTACCTCGTGGGCGGAGCGTCCCTCGGGGCGGCGGTGGGAGCACTCGGGGCCGGATGGTTGACTGACCGCTTCGGACGTAAGTCTTTGTTGATCGTGGACGCGGCCATCTTCGCGATCGGAGCGGTGCTGTCGGGGCTGGCTGTGAATGCTCCCATGCTTCTCGCTGCCCGTACGCTCATCGGGCTGGCCGTCGGAGCGGACTCGGCAATCGCCACCGCCTACATCGCCGAGTTCGCCCCCAAAAAGAGGCGAGGCGCGCTCGCCATGCTCCAGCAGTGGATGATCACCATCGGGATCCTCGCCTCCTACATCATTGCCCTGATCATCCTTAAGGCGATGCCTGACAAGGTCGGCAATCTGGGCTGGAGGCTGATACTCGGGCTTGGAGCAATCCCTGCTTTCATCGCGATCGGATTGCGCGCGCGGATGCCGGAGTCCCCGAGATGGTTGATGGTGAAGGGGCGCTACGCCGACACCAAAAAGGCGCTGCAGGTACTGGGAATCGACGTAACCGAGGAGCAGGTGAAGGCGGCGGCCGAGGAGCGCGCTGCTGAGGAGCGCGAGCGCGAACAGAAAGGCAAAACCCTGTGGACACCGGGTGTCAGGCGAGCGCTCATCGTGGTCTGTGTCTTCTTCTTCTTCCAGCAGATAACGGGGATCAACATCCCCTTCTACTATGGGCCTGTGCTGCTGGGCAGCTTTTTCCAGGGCGCGGGAACCAGCGCTGTCGACGCCGCCGTCGCCGGAGTCGAGGTGACGATCATCCTGGGGGTGGTCAACGTCGCCGCCACCTACTTTGGCTTCCGCTGGATCGACAAGATAGGCCGG
>CATPAP010000267.1 GCA_955651875.1 Candidatus Dormiibacterota bacterium | reverse complement strand
TGCTTGATCCGCGTGTAGTCCTCGAACCCGTACATCGACAGGTCCTTGCCGTACCCGGAGTGCTTGAAGCCGCCGTGGGCATCTCCGACACCAGCGGGATGTGCGTGTTGATCCACACGCAGCCGAAATCGAGCTGGCGGGCCATACGCATGGCGCGGCCGTGGTCGCGCGTCCACACGCTCGACGCCAGCCCGTACTCGCCGCTGTTGGCCCACCGCAGGGCCTCGTCCTCGTCGGTGAAGCGCTGCACGGTGACGACCGGGCCGAACACCTCCTGCTGGATCATGTCGTCGTCCTGGCGGAGGCCGGCGATGACGGTGGCCTCCTGGAAGTACCCGGGCCCGCCGGCCGCGGTGCCGCCGACCGCCACCGATGCGTGGTCGGGGACATGGTCGAGGAAGTTGCGCACGCGGGCGAGCTGGTCGCGGTTGTTGAGCGGGCCGTACGCCGCGTCCTCGTCGCTCGGCGGCCCGGTGTGCGTGGCGCGCGCCTGCTCGACGAGCGCGCTGAGGAAGTCGTCGTGCACGCGCGGGCCGGCGAGCACGCGGGTCGCGGCGGTGCAGTCCTGGCCTGCATTGAAGTACGCGGCGCCGGCGATCCCCTCGGCGGCGGCCTCCACGTCGGCGTCGTCGAAGACGATGACCGGCGCCTTGCCGCCAAGCTCGAGATGCACCCGCTTGAGGTCGAGCGCGGCCGCCTGGGCGACCTCGCGGCCCGCCCGCACGCTGCCGGTGATCGACACCATCGCCGGGATGGGATGGGAGACCACGGCGGCCCCGGTGGTGCGGTCGCCGCAGATCACGTTGAGCACGCCGGGTGGAAGCACCTCGAGCGCCAGCTCGGCGATGCGCACCGTGGTGAGGGGCGTCGTCTCCGACGGCTTGAGCACCACCGTGTTGCCCGCGGCGATCGCCGGCGCGAATTTCCAGGCGGCCATGAGCATCGGGTAGTTCCAGGGCGTCACCTGGCCACAGACCCCGACCGGCTCGCGACGGATCCAGCTGGTGTGGCCGGCCATGTACTCAGTGGACGCGCGACCGTCGAGGCAGCGCGCTGCCGCGGCCATGAATCGCAGAGTGTCGAAGAGCATCGGCAGCTCCTCGCTCTCGGTGAGCGCGATCGGCTTGCCGGTGTTGCGGCTCTCGAGCTCGACCAGCTCACGGCCGTGCGCCTCGAGGACGTCGGCGAAGCGGAGCATCGCCAGGCTGCGCTCCTTCGGGGTGGCGTCTCGCCAGCCCGCGAAGGCGCTCTGCGCGGCACGGTAGGCGGCGTCGACGTCATCCGCGTCGGAGAGAGGAGACTGGGCGAAGACCTCCCCGGTCGCCGGGTCCACCAGCGGCAGGGTCCCGCCGCCCAGCGGCTCCACGGACTCGCCGCCGACGACATTGCGCACTGTCTGCACGGTCACAGCCATGTCGAACCCCCGATATGAACCGGCCGCGTCAGAAGCTGCGCGGCGTGTTGATCCAGAGCACCCGGGTGACCACGCTGCCCGGGTTCCACCAGCGATGCCTGCGCGTGGATTCGAAGCAGAGCGACGTGCCGGCCTCGACATCGAACTGCTCACGGCCGTCGAGCGTGATCGACAGTGTGCCATTGATGACGTACAGGAATTCCTCGCCGGCATGGGCGTACTCGCCGCCGCTCCCGTGGCCGGGCTCGACGCTGAAACGCTGCGGTTCGAGCAGCTGAGCGGTGCCGGAGAGGTCCTCGATGCGCACCCCCGGGATGGGGATGTCGAGGGGGACGACCTCGCCGCCCACGAGCTGACACGCGGGCGCGCTGACGGCGACGAGCTCGGCAACGGTGGTCCCCAGCGCCGCGCTCAGCTTCTGCAAAGACGCGATCGACGGGTGCACGACGCCGCGCTCGACACCGGAGACCAGCGAGGCTGAGACACCGGCGGCGGCAGCGAGGGTGCGGAGCGACATCTCGCGCTCCGTCCGCCTTTCGAGCAGACGCGCGCCGAGCTGGGACAGCGGCGGGCCCATCGCCGCAGGCTGCCGCTGCGTGCGCGCGCGGGCTCGCGACGGCGACCCGCGCAGACGGCGGCGGATGGCGTGGAGGGCAAGGCCTTCAACCTCGCGCATGCGATGGACCTCCCGGGCACGGCTCACGTCACGGGCGTCGTACCTGCGCCAGCCGGCGGCGTCGCGCGACGAGCCGAGCAGGTCATTCTGCTCCCAGGCCCTCAGTGTGGACGGGCTGATCCCCACCATGCGCGCCACCTCGCTGACCGAGTAGCGCGCCGCCGCAGCCCCAGACGTGCTCACCGCCCACTCCCGCTCCACGGTGGACCCACTTGACGAGCCTACCACCCGCCGCTAGGGTGTGCACCGCTCCTTGCAGATGTTCTGCAAGAGGGTCGGCGCTCCGGGAGGGTGGTGTGTGGAGCCAGAGGGAGAGGGCAGGAGCCAGGGAAGCCCCTGGGGCCGACCCGATGACTCAGCGCGACCGCGTCGTGCTGCGCGTCGCCCTTTTCTTCATTCGAGGATTCGAGGACTGCACGCGCGTCGAGCACAGCACGAGCAACATCGAGGCCTGACGATCCAGCCTCGGTCAGTTGGGTAGGAGGAAACAATGGCCACCCTTGCAGCGGAGCCGATTGTTCATGGGGAGCATGTCGTCTCGCAACTCAAGACCAACACCCTGAACCTGTTCGACACGACGGTGATCGCGACGTCCAGTGTCGCTCCCGCCTACAGCCTGGCGGCATCCGTCGCGCTGGTTTTCGCTTTCGTGGGCCTCTCCTCTCCTGCGGCGATCCTCGTCAGCTTCGTCCCCGTCTTGTTCATCGCGATCGCCTACTACTACCTCAACCGCATGGACCCGAACTGCGGTGCGTCCTACTCGTGGGTCAGCCGGACGCTAAACCCATACATCGGGTGGTTCTCGGGCTGGGTGCAATTAGCCGCCAACGTGCTCTTCTGCGCATCTGCGCCGATCGTTGCCGGCACCTACACTATGCAGTTGCTCAACAGCGTCTTCCCGGGCCAGATCAGCGCGGACGCAGCGAGCAACAAGTACTGGATCGCCGCCGTGGGCGTTGCCTGGTTGGTGTTGGTGACATTCATGGTCGCGCGGGGCATCCGTCTGACCGCCAACTTCCAGTGGGTGCTCGTGTTCATCGAATACCTCATCGTCCTCGGGTTCGCCGTGGCGGCGATCCTCAAGGTGATCACTGGTCAGCATGCCACCAACGCCCTGACCTCGGACTGGTTCAACCCCGGCGCGGTCGGCTTCGGCGCGCTGGCCAGCAGCCTCGCCCTTGGCGTCTTCTTCTTCTGGGGGTGGGACACCGCCGCCAATGTCAACGAGGAATCCAAGGACGCTGAGACCTCCCCGGGTCACGCGGGCATCATCAGCATGTTCGTGCTCCTGTTCATCTTCCTCGTCGCTTCGATCGCCATGCAGTTGGTGATCACCCAGAAGGCATTCGCCGACCCCGCCAACTCGACGAACATCCTGTACTACTTCGCGCAGCAGATCGCCAGCTCGCCTCTGACCTACCTGATCATCCTGGCGGTGGTGTCGTCGACGGTGGCGACCGTGCAGACCACTCTGCTGCCCTCGAGCAGGCTCAGCTTCTCGATGGCACGCGACGGCGTCTTTCCGAAGATGTTTGGCGTG
The DNA here is from genome assembly GCA_955651875.1 of Candidatus Dormiibacterota bacterium. GTDB lineage: Bacteria > Chloroflexota > Dormibacteria > Aeolococcales > Aeolococcaceae > Aeolococcus. Next base: position 114 of record CATPAP010000267.1, on the reverse strand, counting down.
GTCCACAAGAGCTGGCTCACCCCCTGGGTGGGGACAGTTATTATTTATGTTTTGTCGTTCTTGGTGATCTTCTTGTATGTACTCTTCGGCAGCGTCAGCAGCGTGTTCGCCAAC
>CATPAP010000266.1 GCA_955651875.1 Candidatus Dormiibacterota bacterium | reverse complement strand
TACAACGTGGACTTCTCGCCCACGGTGACCCTTGACGGGGCCCGCCGGCTGCTCGTCTCGTTCGAAGGGGAGACCTCCCCTCCTGCGGACGGCGGCGACGCCCCCGAGGGGCCCGAGGTGCAGGTGGCGGGCCGTGTCATGCAGTTCCGCATGCAGGGCAAGAGCTGCTTCGCGCACATCGAGGACGATGGCGAACGAATGCAGGTGTGGTTCAAGCTCGATCGCATCGGCGAGCAGCCATACGCCGTGGTGCGACTGCTCGACTACGGCGACATCGTGGGCGTGCGCGGGCGCGTCATGCGGACGCGCACCGGCGAGCCCACCGTTGTGGCCGACGCCATCACCCTGCTTGTCAAGGCGCTGCAGGCCCCCCCCGAGAAGTACCACGGTCTGCAGGACCAGGAGACGCGCTACCGCAAGCGCCACCTCGACCTGCTCAGCAGCGTCGAGCAGCGGCGGCACTTCGCAGCGCGCACCGCGGTGGTCCGGTCGCTACGCCGTACGCTCGAGGCGCGCGGCTTCCTCGAGGTCGAGACGCCGATCCTGCAGCCCATCCCCGGCGGCGCCACGGCGCGTCCGTTCACCACTCATTGGAACGCGCTGCGTACCGATGTCTTCCTGCGCATCGCCATCGAGCTCCACCTCAAGCGGCTGCTCGTCGGCGGCTACAGGCAGGTCTTCGAGATCGGCAGGGTTTTCCGCAACGAGGGACTGTCGCCGCGCCACAACCCCGAGTTCACCATGCTCGAGGCGTACGAGGCGTACAGCGACTACAACGGCATGCGCGCGCTCACCGAGGCACTGGTGGTGGAGGCCGCCAGCGCGCTGGGGCCGCAGCCGGGAGCAGAGCAGCAGGGTGGCGCGTTCCCGTGCGAGGACCCGTTGCGCCGCAGCGTCGCGGGTCGCGAGCTGGTCCTCACGCCACCGTTCCGCACCGTGCGCATGGTCGACCTGGTACGCGACATCTGTGGCTTCGATCCCGTGGCTGAGTGGGACGACCTCGCCGGCCATGCACGGCGGCTCGGCGTCGAGGTGCAGACCTCCGACGGGCCGGGGGCCACGCTGTTCGACATCTATGAGCAGCGTGTCGAATCGCAGCTGTGGGATCCAACCTTCGTGCTCGACTACCCGGCCGAGGTGTCGCCGCTCGCCCGGCACCGCAGCGACGACAGCCGCTTCGTCGAGCGCTTCGAGCTCATCATCGCGGGACGCGAGCTCGCCAACGCATTCAGCGAGCTCAACGACCCCATCGATCAGCGCCGCCGCTTCGAGGAGCAGGCGAGGCTGCGCGCCGCCGGTGACGACGAGGCATTCGTCGTCGACGAGGACTTCCTCGAGGCCATTGAGATGGGCATGCCGCCCGCCGGCGGCCTCGGGCTGGGCGTCGACAGGCTGGTGATGGTGCTCACCGATTCACCGTCGATCCGCGACGTCCTGCTCTTCCCGACCATGCGCCCCCGCCATCGCGACGATGAGACGCACAGCGTGGCTGCGCACCTCTCGCCGTCACGTCGAGCTGAGGAGGCGTGATCGTGATCCCCCTGCAGCGGTTGCGCGACGATCCCGACGCCATCCGCGAGGGTGCGCGGCTGAAGGGCGAGGACGCACCGATCGACGAGATTCTCGAGCTGGACACACGGGCGCGGCGGCGCCGCGGCGAGGTGGAGTCGCTCCGAGCAGAGCGGAAGCGCGCCTCATCGGCCATGCGTGGCGCGCCCAGCGAGGAGCAGCGCCGTTCGCTTGCAGAGCTCAAGCAGCGCATCCACCAAGGGGAGGCGGACCTGGGCTCGCTCGAGACGCGCGTCGATGAGCTGCTCCTGTACGTGCCCAACCCCCCGCACGAGTCGGTTCCCCACGGCAGCAGCGACGCCGACAACGTGGAGGTGCGCGCCTGGGGCACGCAGGCGGAGTTCGGCTTTACGGCGCGTCCGCATCACGAGATCGGCGAGCGGCTCGGCATCTTCGACTTCGAGCGAGCCGCCAAGATCAGCGGGGCGCGCTTCGCCGTCCTGCGCGGCGCCGGCGCGCGCCTGCAGCGTGCGCTGATCAGCCTGTTCGTGGACATCGCGACCGCAGAGCATGGCTACACGGAGATCGCGCCGCCGTACCTGGTGCGGCGGGAGTGCATGATCGGAGCGGGCAACCTCCCCAAGTTCGAGGATGACGCGTACCACACCGAGGACGATCTCTTCCTGATACCAACCGCTGAGGTACCGGTCACCAACCTGTACCGCGAGGAGATTCTCGACGGTGCCGACCTGCCCATCGCGCATGTCGCATTTACCCCGTGCTGGCGTCGCGAGGCGGGGGCGGCCGGCAAGGACACGCGCGGCTACATCCGCCTCCACCAGTTCGACAAGGTGGAGATGGTCCGCTTCACCACCCCTGAGCGATCGCTCGACGAGCTGGAGCTGATCACTGCGCACGCCGAAACAGTCCTCCAGCGCCTCGGCATTGCCTACCGCGTGCTGCTGATGTGCAGCGGCGACATGGGTTTCGCGCAGTGGAAGAAGTACGACATCGAGGCGTGGGCGCCGGGGATGCGACGGTGGCTCGAGGTTTCGTCGTGCAGCGTCTTCGGTGATTTCCAGGCGCGGAGGGCGGGCATCCGCTTCCGTCCTGCGGCGGCCGAGCGCCCGCAGTTCGTCCATACGCTGAACGGCAGTGGTCTCGCGGTGCCACGGACTCTGTCCGCACTGCTCGAGACGTACCAGCAGGCTGACGGCAGCGTTCTGATCCCGGCCGCGCTGCAGCCGTACATGGGTGGCGTGGATCGAGTCGGATGAGCGACGTCCAGCTCGACCAGGAGTGGCTCAACGACCACACCGACTTCCAGCGCAACTTCGTGCACGGCATGCGCAACCCGACCGGCCTGCACCTGCAGTACCACCTCGACGGCGACCGCGTCGTCACCACCTGGGTGACCGGTGACGAGCACGCGGGGTTTCCCGGCGTCGTCCACGGCGGCCTGATCGCCGCAGTCCTGGACGATGTCATGGGCCGCTGTTCCGTCCTGCACCGTCGCTGGGTGGTGACCGGGCGGATGGAGGCGCGCTACCGCGAGGTGGCGCCGCTGGGTGCCGCATTGCGAATCGAGGGCTGGATCACGCGCTTTACGCGCCGGGTCATGCAGGCCGAGGCGCTCATGAGACTGGAGGACGGCCACGTCGTCGCCGAGGCCAGCGGCACGTACCTACCCATTCCGCAGTCTCTGCTCGACCGCATGGTCGGCGCCTGGCCGGGCTTCGCGGAGTTCGCCGGAGGCGACGCATGAAGTACGGCGTCGCGGGCACCTCCGACGGCGGCGCCGAAGAGCGCGAGGTGAAGCTCGCGGTCGCCAAGGAGTGGGTGCTCCCTGCGCTGTCGGGCCTCGAGGGCGTCTCCACGATGGATCGCGGCGATGAGCCGCTGCGCGCTGTGTACTGGGACACAGACGACCTCCGCCTCGCCAGGGCTGGGGTGGGCATCCGCCACCGCAACGGCGTCTGGACGTTCAAGGGGAGGTCGCGGCGCGAGGGCAACGCCGTGGTGCGCGACGAGCTCGAGGTGCCCGGACATCCCGACACCTTTCCGCCGTTGGTGCGAGCACGTGTCGAGCAGTGGGTCGATCCGGCAGCCATCCACCCCGTCGCGGAGCTCGACACTCTGCGCCACACCGTCGATGCGTCAGCCGGTGAGCAGCGCGCAGAGGTTGTCCACGACCGCGTGCGGGTTGTCGATGGCGAGCGCGAGGCGGGGCGCTTCGCCGAGGTGGAGGTGGAGTTCGAGCCGCGCAGCCAGGGCCTCGCGGATCGCGTGGTGGGTGTGCTCATCGAGCACGGTGCGGTCGTCGACGCCACGCCGAAGTACGTGCGCGCGCTTCGCGCGCTTGGCCACCAGCCGCCGCAGGCAAGCGCGTGAGCGGGCCGGCATCATCGGCGGCGTCCCAGTCCGTCTGGGGGATACGCGAACCCTTGCCCCCGCCTCCGGACCTGCCGAGGCGCGCGGAGGTGGTCATCGTCGGCGGCGGCATCACCGGGATCGCGCTGCTCGTCTGCTTGCGCGACCGCGGCGTCGAAGCAATCGTCCTCGAGCGCGATCATCTCGCTGCCGGCGCCAGCGGCCGCAACGCGGGCTTCCTTCTGGCCGGCGTCACCGAGAACTATGCCCGCGCTGTGGGCCGGTACGGCAGGGATGTCGCACGTGACGTGTGGGAGTTCACCCTCCGCAACCATGCGCTGGTGGCAGCTGCCGCCGCGCACTTCGAGGCTGGGTATCACCGTGGGGGGAGCCTGACCGTCGCCGTCGGCGCCGATGAGGCGGCCTCCCTGGAGGAGGCCGCCTCACTGCTTGCCGAGGACGGACTGCCTGGGGCGATCAGCCGCGAGGACGAGCCACCCGGTGCCCTCGGGACGCTCCTCAACCCCACCGACGGCGAGATCGACCCGGTCCGTCTCGTCCGTGGGATGGCGGCGGCTCACGGCGCCTCCGTGTTCGAGCGCCGCTCGGTTCTGGCTGTCGAGGACGGTCAGAACAGCGCGAGCGTGCACCTCGACGGAGGTGTGATCGAGGCGCCCGCGGTGGTGCTCGCGACCAATGCCTGGACGGCGCAGCTGCTGCCGTCGGTGCCGATCCGGCCGGTCCGTGCCCAGATGCTGGCGACGGCGCCCGCGCCACCCGCCATCGGCCGCCCTGTCTACGCCGAGTGGGGTCACCGGTACTGGCGGCAGCGCCGGGACGGGGTCGTGCTTGTCGGCGGGTTCCGCCATCGGGCGCTGGACGACGAGGTCGGCTACGACGCCAACCCCACCGATGCGATACAGCG
>CATPAP010000265.1 GCA_955651875.1 Candidatus Dormiibacterota bacterium | reverse complement strand
GGGATCAACCGTGCCCAGGCATTTTCCCGCTGGCGGAGCCGTTTCCGCCATCGGGCTGCCGCCACCGCTCTCGTTGCTCGACTTGGTCGCGCCGGGCAGGCACGGAGCCCCGTTGCCGCTACCTGACGCGCCGACGTTGCCCGCCACGGGATATGGGTTGACGGTGGCGAGCACGACGTTGCTGCCGGTGACCGCGGCGCCCGACACGGGATCGACCCACAAACCCTGCTTGAAGCGGTAGACGCCTGGATACGCGGGCTCCCCCGGGTACGTGGAGCAGTCGCCGATGGTGTACGAGGTGGTGATCTTGATAGCGGTGGTGTACTCGCCCGGTCTGAGGTATGTGACGCCGCCGATCACCGTGGTTCCAGAGGCGAGGGACCCGTAGGTCTGCAGGGCCATGCCCGGGCAATTGATCGCAGTGGCGGAGTTCGCCGGGTTGGGAGGCGCACCGCCGCCCTGGAGAGGATCGTTGATCGGCGAAAAAGTCGGGTCGATATGGTTGTAGGAAGTGATGACAGACTGGCCGCCGCACACCGGCGTGTTCGCCGGAGAATCATTGGGGTCGCCGGCGTCCGGGGGAGGATCGCCGGCCACATAGGCAACATTGGTTCCGGCGATGCCCTTGCCCAGGAGACCGCCGGGGCCGAAGCACGTGTCCAGCGGCCACAGGTTCTGACCTTTGTATGTGCCGTTCGAGGAGTGAATCGTCCCGAATACGAACAGATTGCTCGAGCTCTTGGCGTCCACGGCATCGTCCCACTGCCATCCGCTGTACGACCCGGTCCACGGCTGGTTGATCACCTGGGTGTTGAGGTACATGTCACCGCTGACGACGAAGTTGCCCGAGCCGCCGCCCAGCACGGCGTGCGGTCCGACCTTGTTGAGCGCGACGATGGACACGGGCAGGCCCGCCTTCGAACTGGCCACCGAGGCTCCCGCCTGTCCGCTCAGCTGCTGGAATCCGAGAACGCCGGCGAGAAACGACCGCCACTGCGGATTTGTCGTGACGGTCAGGCCGCACGCTCCCACCGGTGGGAGTGGGTTGCCCAGTGACGGGCTGAACGTCGCGCCGGCGATGGGACGGCCAGATCCGTCGAGGTATTGGGCGGTCCACGAGGAACCCACGGCCGGAGCATTGGAATCGACCGTGTCCTGGACGATGGCCCGCAACTGAGTCAGGGTCGGCGTGGCGCCGGCCCCGTTGCATATCGCCGCCCCGTTGAGCTGCTGGGCGCCCGCAAACGCAGCGAAGTCGGCGGCGTTCTGGGCTCGGCGCACCTGGATGAAGCCGAAGCTGCCGTCGACTGCGACCGCCGCCATCCCCAGGATGACGATGAGAGCCAACGCGAACAGGATCATCACCTGTCCGTCCTGGCCTCGCTGTGGCCCGCGGAGCGTCCTTTTCATTGGTACCTCGCCGTCGCATGGGCTGCGACGTTGATTCCGGGCACGATGGGAAGATCAGTGCCCACGGAGCGGGTGATCGTGATGGTCACGAGCCCGAACGTCGCCACTCCTGATATCCCTGGGGCGCTCGTGGTGAGCGACACGCAGTTGTTGGTGCAGACATATCCAGGAGGCTTGCCTGGTTCGCCACTGTAGGTAAAGAGGCCGTTGACGCCTTCCTCGGCGTTGATGGCTGCAGTGGCATCCAAGAGATCCGACGCCGACTTCGAGTTCTGCAGGTCATTGGCGGCCATGATCACCCCTGCTCGAGTGGCGCTGGAGAGGCCGATCGTCTGCCTCATGGCATCCCACCCCGTGTACGCCGCCCCCAGGATGAGCATCATTACGGGCAGGATCAGAGCCATCTCGACAGCGGACTGGCCCGACGACCGAGCTCGGTCCCTGCGCCAGCCCCTCTGCGGCCGCGATCGATTCGTGCCCCAGACATGCGCTTGCTCCACGGCTGGATCGTCGCGTACGCGCCAATCCGGCGCCTGCGAATCTTCGATCTGTGACGAGACCTCCACCGGCCGTCATCCATCTGGCCGGGATGTTCTGCAAGGATGCCCGGCTGCCGCCCCTCCTGGGGGTCGGCGTCGCGGCTTGGCGCCGCGCTAGGAGCTCCGCCGTGAAGGCTTCACCTGCCGCCGTCGCGCCCGTGGTGGCCTCCTCCGGGATCTCATCGACGCCCACCCACATGGAAACGGCGTCCCCCGGTTCAGCGGTTGCGGTCACAAGATGGTTGCCAGACAGAGATCGGCGGATGCGGAACCTAGCATGCCTGCGGCAGGACACATGCCTCAATGACCGTTCGCGATTTCCGTTCCCACTCTCGGCGGCGGCTGTCTCGTGGTGTGACCATGGTCGAGTTCGCACTCGTGGCCCCCGTGTTCTTCGTCGCGCTCTTTGGAGCGCTGGACGGCGGCCTGCTCATGTTCTCGGCAGGGGCGATGAATCACGCGGCCGGCACGGGCATGATCACCGTCGCGCAGGAGGGGAAGACAAGCTCCGCCGACACCGACGCTGTCAACGCCATGATGTCGACAGGGATCGCCGCGACAGGTTTCGCCAAGCTCGACGATGTCGACATCTACCTCATCCACATCGATCCCACCAGTGGCGCCGTCACCCAGGACACCAACTCGTGCGGTGGCGCTGCCTGCGTCGACCGGTACGGCTGGAATGGCACTGCTGCCACCGTCATCGGGGGCTCTGTTCCCTGGCCGCCGGGCAGTCGCAGCGCCGCGTTGGGAAGTCTCACCAACATCGGAATCACCGTGAAGTGTCACTACAACTATTTCGCCTTCAACAGCGCGAAATTCAACCTCGCGCAGACGCGCTACTTCCGGTTGGAGCCGACGTCGTGAGCCCGACTCGACGTCGGAGTGAGCGAGGCCAGGCACTCGTTGAGACAGCTGTCGTCATCGCCGTGATCCTGTCGCTGATCATGGGCGTGTACGCCGTCTCGCAGTTCGCCTCCGACCAGAACACCGCGGGCACAGCAACACGCGCTGGGGCGCGGCTCGCCGGCGAGCTCGGCAACGGCGGCTACACCGCCGGGTCCACCGCAAGCGGCTGCCAGGCCAACGCCAAGGACCCGTGCGCGTTGGACCGGCAGATCGTCCAGCAGGTCTGCCAGGTCGCGGCCACGATGCCATTCGTCAGCGCCATCGTCGAGGTCGACATCTACCGCGCCACCGGCAGTGGCGGAAGCGGTGACCTCACCGACAAGTACACGAGTTGCGCCGCCAATGCCAGCGCCGTCAGCGCCACGTACACCCTCGACTTCCGGGTCGTGACACACCCGATCGAGGCGTACATCGGCGTGTCCCTCACCTACAAGTACAAGTCCCCGGTGCCGATCTTCCCGCTCACCACTCAATCGACCGTGTACACGGTCACGCAGATGAGCCCCCACTTCACCTGATGAGAGAGGTCCACATGTCACGCCACGCCAACCGCCGCCGCCCGCAGCGCGGGCAGTCGCTGGTTATCTTCGCGCTCATCGGGGTTGTGCTGTTTGCGGTGGTCGGCCTCGCGGTCGACGCCGGGTTCAGCTATTTCGCGTCCGACCACCTCGAGCGCGGTGCCATGGCGGGCGCCCTCGCCGGTGTGCCCGACATGCCTGACTTCAACACAGCGCCGAATGACGCGACGTCGACCGCGATCGCAGCCGCCGCCAAGAACGGCTGGACCAGCGGCGGCGCCAACAACGTCACCATCAGCGTCGCCAAGGTGCCGGACCCGAACAATGCGGGACTGTATCTCAACAACCAACTCCAGGTGACCGTCGCCTCGGACGTCCCCGTCTTCTTCCTGAAGCTGCTCGGCTTCGGGACCCATCGCGAAGCCCGCACCGCCGTCGCGGAGTACCTGCGGCCGATAACCTTCGGTCAGCCGGGAAGCCAGCTGGGGTCGACTCAGACCGATCTGGGCAGCAACGGCAACTACTACTTCATGCGCTCAGAGGGCTGGGGCACGGATCGCGGGCAGGGCGACGCCTACGGTCCCAACCCAACGAACGCCTGGACATCGTCCGCGTCGACCCCGAACGTCGACGTGCACGCGCTCAGCGGTCCGGCTTGGGCCGGAACGGAACCGGCGAGCCAGCCCCTGGCTCTGCCTGCCCGCGGCGGCCAGAACTACACGATCTACGTGCCGGCAGGTCAGACCGCCTTCGTGCAGGTGTACAACCCCGTGTTCGCGCCTGACAACGGGACCACTGGGACCAACGCTCTTGGCTACACCTACCACGAGGATGACGGCGACTTCCCGGAGTCGGGGTCGGGCTGCAGCGGTGGCAATGGTCAGGGGACGTTGCCCTGTTCCGGACCCGCCAGCGCCCAGCAGTGGCCGATCATGTCGTACACCGTCTACAAGTCGGCGAATCCCTTCGACCACTCCAGCGACGCGTGGCTGAGCAACCTGCGAGTCAAGGCGATCGACGCGACGTCCGCCCCGTCCACGGGCAAGTACACGATCCCGGCGACCGGTTCGGCCACGACCCACACCCTGGGCAACCTGACCTATTACCACAACTGGGTGGACGTGCAGGCGACGCCAGCCGTGGGCAGCCTGGCGAAGGCTCTCGTCGTCAACCCCGGAGGCGCGCCAACCTTCAATGGCAGCGCCACCCCCGGCCTCCCCGGTGGGGCGACCGGCACCACCTACCGGTTGCGCGTCGATCAGCTCGATGACCAGAGCCAGGATCCCGGCGCCAACGGGCGCGCCCAGAACCAGAACTCCCAGGCGCACAAGGGCTATGCCGTCGAGGCCACGGGATGCGGCGCCACCCCCAGCACCAGCTGCTCAGTGACGGCTCTTGACGACATCACCCTGTACACCCCGGTCAAGGCCGGCGGTTTCACGATGCCGCTCGTGTCGATCCCACCCGAGTACGCCGGGCGCACCTTCAGCCTCTACATCTATGACCCCGGCGACGTGACGTGCAACGGCAGCGGCTGCTCCAACGTTCTCAGCATCACGCAGCCGACCAACAGCGGCACCGCCCAGGCGACGGCGCAAACCACCGACGGCGTCTATTCGGGGCAGTCGGGTGAAGGCAGCGCAGCCAATCCCGCAACGTGGACGCAGCAGGTGACCGCCGGCAACGCCTCCATCCAGACCCAGGACCAGAGCGTGAATCCGCCGAACATCTACAACGGCCTGTGGATACGATTCGACATCAGTGTCCCGGCCGACTACGCCTCGGGCGCAACCCCGGACGTCAATTCGGCCAACCCGGCCACGTGGTTCTGGTATCTGAGCTACACGACCTCGCAGGCCGCCGGTGACACGATCACGGCGAACCTCGGTTTCACCGGCGCGCCGGTGCACCTGGTGTCCGGCTGACCGGTCACCGCCTCGGTTTGGCGCCGCGCTTGGAGCTGCGGTCGCTGCCCCTTCCCGGGCGCGCGCCCGGCGCGCTGCGCTGCAGCATGCGCCGCCGGGCGCGCCGCCCCGGCGCACCGAGCACGCGGTTGATGCGCGGGAAGATGGCGACCGTTCCGAAGAGGGCCAGCACGTCACCGAAGGCGATGCGTAGGCCGTCGCTTACCTGCAGGCTCTTGATGAAGTGATCGCGCGGCACCGAACCACTGGTGTTGGGGTGCACCAACACGCTCGCGAGCAGCACCGCGAGCAGGGCATAAACGGCCCCGAGTGACAGCGACTCGAGCCAGCGCAGAGTGCGCGGCTGCCGGGTGACGATCCGCGCCACCGGCATCATCAGGAAGCACGCGAGCAGCACGTACTGGGATTGGAAGAAGAAGAGGTCGATGATCAGCAGGTTGGTGTGCGAGATGAGGTGGATGAGCGCACCGATGGGCAGCTGGACGGCGAACGCCAGGGAGAGCAGGACGAGCAGTCCCAGAGGTGTCCAACGTGGTTCGTTGTCCGGATCGGTGTTCGAGCGAGCTGGGGCAGGACGGGAAGGCCGGGCAGCCGGCGCCGTGACCACCTCGGCAGGCGGGGCTGCGACGGCAGCCTTCTGGTTCTTGGACGCGGCGGCGCGCCGGCGTTTGCTGGCAGGCATGGCTACTCGTCCAGCTTGAGGACAGCCATGAAGGCCTCCTGCGGGATCTCGACGTTGCCCACCCTCTTCATCCGCTTCTTGCCCTCCTTCTGCTTCTCGAGCAGCTTGCGCTTGCGGGTGATGTCGCCGCCGTAGCACTTGGCGAGGACGTCCTTGCGCATCGCCGAGACGGTCTCGCGGGCAACGATCTTGCCGCCGATGGCGGCCTGGATGGGAACCTCGAAGAGCTGCCGCGGGATGAGCTTGCGCAGCCGCTCGGCGAGCTTGCGCCCCTGGCTTGCGGCCTTGTCGCGATGCACGATCATGGAGAGCGCGTCGACGCGCTGTCCACCGACGAGAATGTCGAGCTTGACGAGCTTCTCGGCACGGAACCCGGTGATCTCATAGTCGAGCGACGCGTAGCCCCGGCTGCGCGATTTGAGCTGGTCGTAGAAGTCGTGGATGATCTCGCCCAGCGGCAGGTCGTAGATGAGCGCGACGCGGTCACCCGGCTGGTATTGCATGTCGATGAGCTCGCCGCGGCGGTCCTGGCACAGCTCCATGAGCCCGCCGACGTACTCCTTGGGGACGAAGATGGTGGCGCGCGTCCGCGGCTCCTGGATGGCGTCGACGCTGGCGGGGTCGGGGAGCATCGCCGGATTGTCGACGGCGACCATCTCGCCGCTGCGCAGGCGCACGCGGTACTCGACGGTGGGGGCCGTGGTCAGCAGCTCGAGGTCGAACTCCCTCTCCAGACGCTCCAGGACGATGTCCATGTGGAGCAGGCCGAGGATGCCGCAGCGGAAGCCGAAGCCGAGCGCCACCGAGGACTCCGGCTCGTAGACGAGCGAGGCGTCGTTGAGGTTGAGCTTGGCGAGCGCCTCCTTGAGGTCCTGGACGTCGTCGGAGTCGAGCGGGAAGATGCCGGCGAAGACCATCGGCGTCACCGTGCGGTATCCGGGCAGCGCGTGCGCCGCGGGGGTGGCAGAGTCGGTCACGGTGTCGCCCACCTTGCTGTCGCTCACGTCCTTGACGGAGGCGACGACGTAGCCGACCTCGCCGGGGCTGAGCGAGCCCGTCGACGTCATCTGGGGGCGGAAGACGCCGACCTCGTCGACGATGAAGTCCTTGCCCGTGGCCATCATGCGGATGCGCTGTCCCTGGCGGATGACACCGTGCATGACGCGCACGTAGACGATGACGCCGCGGTAGGCGTCGTACTTGCTGTCGAAGATGAGCGCCTGGAGCGGAGCGCCGACGTCGCCCGAGGGCGGCGGGACGCGCGCCACCACCGCCTCGAGGATCTCGTCGATGCCGACGCCCTGCCGGGCGCTGGCGAGCACCGCGCCCTCACCCGGCAGCCCGATCACGTCCTCGATCTCTTTGCGAACCAGCTCGGGGTCGGCGGCGGGAAGGTCGATCTTGTTGATCACCGGGACGATCTCGAGGTCGGCCTCGAGCGCCGCGTACACGTTGGCGAGCGTCTGCGCCTCGATCCCCTGAGATGCGTCGACGACGAGCACTGCGCCCTCACACGCGGCCAGTGAGCGCGACACCTCGTAGGCGAAGTCGACGTGTCCGGGGGTGTCGATGAGGTTGAGCTGATAGGTGCGTCCGTCGCCGGCCGCATAGTCGAGGCGGACCGCCTGCGCCTTGATGGTGATGCCGCGCTCGCGCTCGAGGTCGAGGGTGTCGAGGAGTTGGTCCTGCATGTCGCGCATGGCGACCGTGCCGGTGCGCTCCAGCAGCCGATCGGCCAGCGTCGATTTGCCGTGATCGATGTGGGCGATGATGCAGAAGTTGCGGATCAGCTCGAGTGGCTTTGAGGGCACGGACGGCCATCCTAGCCGCGTCCGCTCCAATATGATCCGGGCATGGCCACCGGCGGGCGCGCCAGGCCCGGTCGCCGTGTCGTGCCCGACCCGAGCAGCATCAAGCGCGCGGACGCGCGGCTGTCTGACTGCAGTCTTGTCGCGACATGTGACAGCGGCGGTCACGAGGCGCCTGTGGGAGCGACGTAGAGGACCAGTTGACAGGCATGCTTCGGCCATGCACCTGTGTTCAGGCCGGTTTGCCCGGATCCTGGCGACCGGAGCGGCGGCGCTGATCGCGGCGGCAGGGGTGGCGGTGTCCGGCGAGGCGGCTGCTCCAGCCCCTGCGGCGAGCACGTCCAGCGCCACGAGCACTCCCTTCTGCGCCCCGGCGACGCCAGGTCATCGCAGCTGCTTCGGGATGCGGCTCAACGTGTCGGCTCGCGCTCAGGCGCGGGCCGCCCTCCTGCGGGGCAGCGTCAGCTTCGGCCCAGCCGGCGGCTACACACCCCAGGACATCCAGTCTGCGTACCGACTCGCGGGGACGGTGGGGACGAACGGGGTGGGCCAGACCATCGCGGTGATCGATGGGCCCGCCGACCCCTTCGCCGCCAGCGATCTGGCGACGTATCGCGCCCAGTTCAACCTGCCCACCTGTGCTTTCGGCACGGCTGCCACTAGCTGCCTGAGGATCGTCAACCAGACCGGTGGCCAAGCTGTGCCCACCGTCGACCAGGGATGGTCGGCAGAGATCAGCCTCGACCTCGACGCCGTCTCCACGTCCTGTCCCCTCTGCCACATACTCCTCGTCGAGGCAGATAGCAGTTCGGACCTGGACCTCATCGCAGCAGTGCAAGAGGCGTCCGCACAGCACGCTACGGTCCAGAGTCTCAGCTTCGGTGGGTGTGAAATCGGCCCCGGCCCTGGCGACTTCGACAGTGCACTGCAAAGTGCAAACGTGCCTATCACCGTCGCCACCGGGGACAGCGGGTACAACTCCGCGGACAACCAGAGCTGCTCGCTCCTCAACACGCCCCAATATCCCGCGTCGTCGCCGTTCGTCACGGCGGTGGGTGGGACCAGCCTGGCTACATCCGCGAACACTCGAGGGTGGGCGGAAACGGCCTGGGCATACACGGCAGCGACGATCCCCCCCCAGGGCGGCGGAAGCGGCTGCAGCGGGTTCGAGACCAAGCCGGCGTGGCAGACGGACACCGGCTGCAGCAACCGCACCGTTGCCGACATCTCCGCCGACGCCGACCCGCAGACCGGGCTCTCCGTCTACAACAAGTACTCCGACACCGGCTGGTCGGTGTACGGCGGCACCAGCCTTTCGGCCCCGCTCATCGCGGGGATCTACGCCCTGGCCAACAGCCCCACCGCCGCCGTCGACGGCCACATCTGGTATCAGGCCCCGGCGCTCAATGACGTCACCTCGGGCAGCAACGCGCCGTCCCCGTCGGACTGCAGCCCGGCGTACCTCTGCAATTCTGTCACGGGCTATGACGGCCCGACCGGCATGGGCACCCCGAACGGGCCGCCGATCATCAACCCAACGGTCGTCACCACGCCGTCGAGCACCACCATGATCCCGGTCTCGTGGTCGCCACCACCGGGCATCAACCCGAGCAGGTACCAGGTCTGGGAGCAGGACAACACCAATGGCACTGGCCGATGGCTGCCATGGGTCTCCACGACGGTGATGTCGACCAACTTCTACGGCTTCGCCGGTCATAAGTACGGTTTCGCCGTGCAGTACTTCATGCCCAATGGCTCGAGCAACGGCCCGCCGTTGGCGTCGGCCACCTCGACAACAATCGCGGGCGCCACCCTCGCCATGCCGTTCACCGGCATGTATGCGGTGGACGGGTACGGCGTGTTGCACCCTGCCTCGTCACCTCCGCTCGCGAGCGCGTTGTGGCCGGGCTGGAACATCGTTCGAGGGGTCGTTTCCTCGGCCACCGGCAAGGGCGGCATCGCGCTCGATGGCTGGGGTGGTCTCCATCCCTTCGGCGACAGCGCACCGGCCACCGCCACGGCCTCCTGGCCGGGGTGGGATATCACGGCAGGCATCGCAACCCTACCCGGACGCTCGTCGGGTTACGTCCTCGACGGCTGGGGTAACCTGCATCCG
>CATPAP010000264.1 GCA_955651875.1 Candidatus Dormiibacterota bacterium | reverse complement strand
CGACTCAAAGGCGACCGGCCAGTCCTCCTCGGCGCCGAGGAGTAGTCCGATCACATGGGGCGCGGGCATGGGAAACCGAATACTGTCATGACACGGCGCGCGCGTGTGGCTGCGATGACCGGCGACGACCGATGGCCGGGCGGCCGCCGCTGCCTGCCACGGTCGGAGCTGAGTGATCGCCGACAATGGCCGCACCTTGGGCACGACAGCACCGACCACCGACTGGCAGCGCTGGCTGGAGCGCTGGGAGGCGCAGCAGGGTGCCTACATGCCCGACCGCGAAGAGCGGTTCGCGGTCATGATCGACGCCATCGCGGAGCTCTGCGGCAACACGCCACACGTTGTCGACCTCGGCAGTGGTCCAGGCTCACTGGCTCGGCGGATCCTGGACCGCATTCCGGAGGCGCACGTCACCGCCATCGACATGGACCCTGTGCTGCTGGCCATCGGTCGCAACGCGCTCGGCGACCTTGGAGGGCGCCTCTCATGGCTCGACGCCGACCTGCGCAGCCGTTGGAGCGCCGAGGCCGGCCGGGTGGACGCCGCCGTCTCCACCACTGCGCTGCACTGGCTTCAGCCCGATGCGCTGGCGACGCTGTATCGCCACCTCGGCATCGTCCTTCGCCGCGGTGGTGTCTTCATCAACGGGGACCGCATGGACCTCTCGCCTGCCCAACCCCGACTGGCCGAGGCGGTCCGTGCCATGCGCGGGAGCCGCGAGCCGAGCGAGGAAACGATGGCGGAGTCGTGGGAGGAATGGTGGGCGGCGGTCGAGCAGGACCCCGCTTTCGTCGCCGAGGTGGCCGAGCGCGGTCTCCGCCACCACGAGCATCCGGACCACGACCATCCGCTTGACGTCGCTGCCCATACCGCCGTGCTGAGGGAGGCCGACTTCGCGGAGGTCGACACCATCTGGCAGCACCTTGCGGATCGGGTTCTCGTCGCGATTCGGTGAGCGGACGGCTGGGCATCGCGCTGGGCAGCGGTCTGGGCGGCGCGTGCGTGGCGATCGCGTCCTCCGTCCACGCGGGCCGGCCGGGGCCGACGCCCGGGACCTGACCGGGCGAACAGGCGTCGCTTCGCAGGGGCGGTCACCGGAGGAAGCGGTGCGATGATGGCCGCACATGGCAGAGCAGCCTCCCCCGCCGCGCCTGCCTGGAGAGCACTCATGGGCGCCACCCGACGGTGCCCCCGCTCCCCCGCCACCGCCGCCGATCATGGTCCCCAACGGCAGCGGTTACAGCTGGCATCCCGAGGGCACAACCGCTGCGCCGCCGCTCGCGCCGACGTCGATCCACCGGCCCAGCGCAGGGACCCAGCAGCGCCGCGGCGGCGTCGCCGGAGCAATCCTCGCCGCCCTCGCCGCACTCTTCAAGTACGGGTTCGTCCTCCTCAAGTTCGGCAAGTTGGGCGGCACGTTCATCAGCTTCGCGCTGTCGCTGCTCATCTACATCGGACTGTTCGGCTGGCAGTTCGGGCTGGGCGCACTGCTGCTGATCGCGATCCACGAGACGGGGCACGTGCTCTTCGCCCGTGCGCAGCACCTGCCCGTGTCTGCGCCGTTCTTCCTCTTCGGATTCGGGGCCGTGGTGACGACACGGGGTTTCCGTGACGCGCGTCAGGAGGCGATCGTCGCCATCGGCGGGCCGGTGGTGGGAACGGCCGCGGCGCTCCTCTGCTACATGTTCGCGCAGTCGCTTCCCGACGGGCAGCTGCGCTACCTGTTCCTCGCCCTGGCCTACTGGGGCTGCCTGATCAACCTGTTCAACCTCATCCCGATGTCACCGCTCGACGGCGGCCGGGTCGCCAGCGCGGTGTCGAAGTGGGCCAACGTGGCCGGGATCGTGGTCATCCTGTTGATGATCGCGGGGTATTCGGCAACCGGCGCGCCGCTCAACCCCTTCCTGGTGATCATTCTGCTCTTCGGGATCTTCAGCACCGTGGGCCGCTTCCGCAGCGCCCGTGCGGGTGGCGAGCCGCCCCGGCTGGCGGCACGAACTCGCCTTGTCATCGCGCTTGCTTACGTCGCGATGCTGGTCATCAGCGCGGCGGGCATGTCAGCGGCCCACAGCACCCTTCTATCGCACGGGATCGGCCAGCAGATCACCTGAGGTGCTCCGCTCACGGGGTGGCCGTCGCTGCCGGAGCGTGCATGCACTGCGGAAATGGGAACGTCATCGAGTTGTAGAACGCGCCGAAGACGTCGAGGTCGGCCGCTCTGCTGTAGTTGAAGTCGAGGGCGATCGCGTGCGTGGCGTCGAGCCGGAGGCGGATCTGCGCAAGGAGTGCCAGCGGACCGGCGGTGCCAGGTGTCGGCGTGGCCGGAGCTGGACCGGTGTGGGTGAACTGGTTGAGGTTGGCGGTGACACCGCAGACGACGACGGTCTGTTGCCCGGACCCCACGAACCCGATCCCGCCCGCTCCACCGAAGTCGGTGGTCTGAGCGCCGTTGCGCTCCACGATGGTCTGCGGGCCGTTGAGCGGATGGAAGATGACGTCCGTTGTGCTCGCGCCAAACGTCCAGTCCTGTGGGTACAGCGCGTTGAAGCCTCGATCGCTCGACTGGTACTGGAGGAACTGTCCTGGTGCTGTGAGGGCGGGATCGCCGGTGATCCATCCGGTCACCGTCTGGCCCTGCACCTTGTACCAGCCACCGTTCTGGTCAGTATGGTCCACAACTGTGAGGGCCGCTCCCTGTGCTGGGGTGCCCAGAATGGTCGCGCTGACCGACGGGGCATTGTGGATATTGAGGCCGAGCGGGCTGAGGACGGTGCGCACACCGGGCGTCCCCAACGGCGAGGGCGACGCGCTGCCGACGGCGCTGCCACTGCCCTGTTCGACGGGGTTGGTGGCCACGCCGGTTGGCGCGCTGGTAGCGCCACAGCCGGTCAGCAGAATTGCTGCGACCACGGCGTAGGTCCATCGTCTTGGCATGGCACCACCACCGTAGCGCACCGCCGTCAGGCTGCGGTGAGCACCTCGAGCACCGCCTGCGTTGAGGCGGCCAGCGCGTCGAGGTCGTATCCTCCCTCGAGCACCCACGCAGTCGGCGGGCGTGACGGCAGCTCCCGGAGGGCCACGAGCCGTTCGGCGACCGCGGCGTACGTCTGCGTGTCGAGCAGTAGTTCGCCGAGGGGGTCGTCGCGGTGGGCGTCGAAGCCGCAACTCACGACGACCAGCTCGGGCTCGAACGCCCGCAAGGCCGCAAGGACGCCGCCGTCGAATGCGCTCAACCAGGCCTGTGCCGTCGTCCCGGCGGGCAGCGGGACGTTGACCGTCAGGCCGGCTGCCTCGGGCCCACCGCGGTCCTCGAGCGCACCGGTGCCGGGATAGAACGGGTACTGGTGAAGCGACGTGTAGAGAACTTTGGGATCGTCCCAGAAAGTGGCTTCACTGCCGTTGCCGTGATGGACATCGATG
>CATPAP010000263.1 GCA_955651875.1 Candidatus Dormiibacterota bacterium | reverse complement strand
CGATGATCTGCGGGGAGGTCCAGCCGACGTCATTGGCGCGGATCAGAGCCCACACGATCGCGACAAGGCCGATGCTGCCGAGGCCGAGCCCGGGGAGATCGAGCTTGGACGACGGGCCGTGCGTCTCCTCGAGCCGCAGGAGGATGAACGGCAGGACCACGGCCAGGAACGAGCCCCAGAGAAAGGAAATGCCGAACCAGAAGGTGGAGAGATAGAGCTGCTGACGCGTTCGCAGCTTGGCGTCGACGGTGCTCATGTCGTCTCCCGTTCGCGTGCTCTATCGGCCGGGCTCACCATATCGCCGCCTTTCGGGCTGGACATCAGGCCTGCCCCGCGTCGTGGGTCAGGGTTTTCCCGGGGAGCAGGCTGCGGTCGACAGCTCAGCTGTCGCCGCGCCGCCAGGTGAGGACGGAGAGCAGGCGGCGGTTGTCACTAGCGGTATCCTCGACGCCATGCTCGGGGGCCATTCTGGCGCTTGTGTATGCTCGCCGCGGTGGAGGTGCACGAGGTGGCCTGATGCTCTTCCTCGATCAAGCCGACGCCCGCGAGTTGCTGGATCCAGACGAGCTCGTCGACGCCCTCACGGCAGCGTTCGCCGCGCTGAGCGACGGGCTGGCCTCGGCCCCGCCCCGGATCGCCGCGAGGGCGCCGAACGGCCTCCTCGCCGCCATGCCCGTCCACCTTCCTGGGGCCGGGCTCGAGGTGAAGCTGGTCAGCGTGTTCGCGGACAACCCCGAGCACGGCAAGCCAAGCCACCAGGCGCTCATCCTGCTGTTCGACGACTCGACGGGAACGCCGCTGGCGGTGATGGACGGCACCCACATCACCGCGGCCCGCACCGCCGGGTCCGCTGCGGTGGCAACGCGTCTGCTCGCGGTCGAGGATGCCCGCGTCCTCGCCATCCTCGGTGCCGGTGTCGAGGGCCGATATCACCTCGACGCCATCCCGCGCATGCGCAATTTCGCGGAGATCCGCATCGCCAACCGCACCGTGGAGGGAGCGGTTGCGCTGGCTGAGCGGCACCCGCTGGCGCGAGCCGTGGGCTCATTCGAGGAGGCGGTGCGGGGAGCGGACGTGGTGTGCTGCTGTACGCACTCCTCGGAGCCTGTCCTTCGCTATGAATGGCTGCGTGAGGGCGCCCACGTCAACTCGGTCGGTGCCAACTTCGATGGCCCCGAACTCGATCACAACACGGTCACCAAGGGCCGGCTGGTGGTCGAGTCGAGGGTCGCATTTCAGCCCCCGCCCGCGGGCTGCGTCGAGCTGCAAGGCATCCCTGCCGACGCAGCGGTGGAGCTCGGTGAGGTGATATCCGGGAGGGCGGCCGGCCGCGACTCATCGCAACAGATCACGGTGTACAAGTCGATGGGACATGCGGTGGAGGACGCTGCTGCGGCACGCCTGGTGTACGAGCGCGCGGTGCAGCAAGGCGCTGGGCAGGCGCTCTCCTGGGTGCGAACACGTCCTGATGAGCCCGCCTGACGGACCTTTCGCGATGGGACGACGTACACATGCTCACCCCCTCGTCGAACCGCGCCGGAGATCGTCCTGAGATCAGTTGGCGCTCGCATGTGACGGCGCCATGGCGAACGGATCAAGCGGCATCAGACCCGTGCACCTTGTCGGTGACAGAGCTCCCGCCCCCGGAGGCCCGCACCAAATGCCACTCCTATCGTTCGGCCATGACGACATCGCGGGTGACACATGCGGTTCCCCAACTGAGGGTGATCTCCACGGCCGCCGTGGACGATCCACCGACGTCCGGGCTCGCGACGACCGCAGGCACCAAGGCTCGGCTCGACCAGCTCGCCGCCGAGCTCGACCTGCTCGAGATGGTGCCGTTCTCCAACACCGAAGCCGCGTTTGCGCCGGCGCTCGCGCTGGAACGGCGGGCTCGTGCGCTGGGCGCCGGGGACCTGCAACGGCGCGCGCAACTGGTCCAGGCCGACGTGCTCGACCGCAAGGGCAAGCACACGGCGGCCGGCCAGCTGATCAAGGAGATCAACGACTGGGCGGAGGAGCGCGGTCAGAAGCACCTGCTCGCCCGCAGTCACCGGCTGCTGGCGATGTTCTTTGACTCCATGGGCGACATGCCCAGCGCCTGGACCCACGCCGTGCGCGCCGTCGAGCTCGTCGACGACACCATGTCCGACCGTCTGCGCGCCGACCATCTCTTCGGGCTCGGCATCGCGCTGGTGCGGACCGGTGCCTGGGACGCTGCCCGCGAGCGCTACCGGACCGCTCTGCAGCTCGCCGAGGGCCTCGACGACGTGCACCTGCGCCTCAAGCTCCTCAACAACCTCGCGTGGCTCGAGCGGGAGGCCGGCGATGCCCATCGCTCGATGGAGATCGCGCGGCGCATGGAGTCGTTTGCGGCCAATCACCATGTCGAGCTCGACGCCGCCTGTCTCGACACCATCGCCCACGCTCAGCTGATGCTCGGCAAGTACGTCGAGGCGGAGCGGACGCTCCGGCCCATCATCGAAGACACCGACCTGACCTCGCGCGACAGTGAGGGCGTCGCCGAGGCGCTGCGGACTGCGGCCAGTGCGCAGCGGCTGCAGGGTCACACCGGCAGCGCTCAGGCGACGCTCGACCGCTGCGCGCGGTTCTGCGAGGAGCGCGGCATCGGCCTCATCCGCGTCGAGGCGCTCCAGGAGCAGGCCCAGCTCTACGCCGAACAGGGCGACTACGAGCGCGCTTACCAGCAGTACATCGATTTCCACGACGCCGACGCCGCGCTGCGTGCAGCCGAACGCGAAGCCAACGCGCGCACCCTGCAGGCCGTGTTCGAGACCACCGAGGCCCGCCGCGAGGGCGAGCGTTTCCGCGAGCTCGCCCTGCGCGACGCGCTCACCGGCTTGCGCAACCGCCGCTTCGTGGAGAACGACCTCAACGCGCGGCTGGTGCGCGCCGTCGAGGAGAACGATTCGTTCTCGGTGGCGCTCGTCGACCTCGACCATTTCAAGCTTGTCAACGACAGCTACTCGCACGCCACCGGTGACCAGGTTCTGTGCCGCGTCGCGGACATCCTCGCGGCCGCCACCGCTGAATCGGGGTGGACGGCGCGGATGGGCGGTGAGGAGTTCCTGCTCGTCTTTCCCGGCGACGCCATCGACGAGGCGGTGGCGCGCTGCGATGAGGTTCGGCAGGCGGTGGAGTCCTTCCCGTGGGCGAGCATCAGCCCAGGGCTGACGCTGACGGTGAGCATCGGCGTGACGGAGCTGCAGGCGGGGCGCACCAGCCAGTCAGCGCTGCTCGGCCAGGCCGACCGCAACCTCTACGCCGCCAAGTACTCGGGTCGCAACCGCGTCGCCTCCGACCTGGCGTAGGCGCGGCCGGCGATCAGTCGATCACGACATCCAGTCGCGCCCACGCTGCCCTGAGCGCGGCCTCCACGCTGGCGGGGCCGTCACCGCGGGCGACGACAAAGCCGAGATACCGGTCGCCCTCGGGCAGAGGTTCGACCGCCTGGCCGATGGGGATGGTGATGTCGACCGTCGTGACCCCGTCCACAGCGGCGGCCTCCGATGCACCGGACACGTCTCGCAGGACGCCCGCGCGCGGGACTGGGAGCATCAGCACGCCGGCACCGCCAGGACTGAGCCGCGGCGCGTGCAAAGGCAGTCCGCATGCATGGCGCACGATCAGCTCCTCGAGGGACATCTCCGCCTCGCCATCGACGAACCGCAGCGCTGACGAGCAACGGCCGCCGATCGACCGGGCCGCCACCTCGAGGAAGACGGGCCCGCCGGCCGCGAGCCGCAGCTCGGCGTGGATGGGCCCGTCGCGCAGCTTGAGAGCCTCCAGCGCAGCCCGCGTGATGTTCACCGCCTTGCCGACGACGGCGGGGTCGTGTCGCGACGGGGTCACGACGGTCGACATCACCATCCCCATCGGCCAGGCGGTCGAACCTCTGCCCGAGGGCGACCGGTATCTCG
>CATPAP010000262.1 GCA_955651875.1 Candidatus Dormiibacterota bacterium | reverse complement strand
TACGACGTGGCCATCGCCAGGCTGCTCGCCGAGGCCGGCGTGCCGGTGCTGCTGGTCGGCGACAGCGTCGGCAACAACCACCTCGGCTACGCGACCACCCTGCCGGTGACCATGGAGGAGATGCTCCACCACGCCCGGGCCGTGTCCCGCGGTGCTTCCCAGCAGCTGCTCGTCGGTGACATGCCCTTCGGCTCGTACCACCGCTCGACGGAGCAGGCCGTCGCCAACGCCACCGACTTCGTCAAATCGGGGATGCACGCGGTGAAGCTCGAGGGCGGTGGCTGGGTGGCGGCGGTGGTGGCGCGCCTGGTCGAGTGCGGCATCCCGGTCATGGGCCACCTCGGTCTCACCCCGCAGTTCGTCAACGCCTTCGGCGGCTTCCACGTCCAGGGGCGCACCCCGGATGCGCGCGAGCGGATCCTCGCCGACGCCCGCGCGCTCGAGGCCGCTGGCGCGTTCAGCCTGGTGCTCGAGGGCATCCCTCGCGACCTCGCGGCCGAGGTGACCACGGCGGTGTCGATCCCCACCATCGGCATCGGGGCCGGACCCGACTGCGACGGCCAGGTGCTGGTCGTCTACGACCTGCTCGGCATCACCCGCCGGCAGATGCCCAAGTTCGCCAAAGCCTTCGCAGACATCGGCGACCAGGTTATTGCTGCCGCTCGCGCCTTCGCCGCCGATGTCGCCGGCGGAAGCTTCCCCGACGATGCCCACAGCTACCACTGAGCGCCGGCCGGCCGAGGCGCCGCGGCGCCTGAGCACGCCCGAGGAGCTGCGCCGCTGGTCCGAGCGTTGCCGAGCCGCGGGGCTGATCGTCGGGCTGGTGCCCACCATGGGAGCGCTCCATGCCGGGCATCGTAGCCTCGTCCAGCGAGCCCGCGCCGACTGCGATCGGGTGGTCGTGAGCATCTTCGTCAACCCGCGTCAGTTCGGCCCTGGCGAGGACATCGACCGGTATCCGCGCTCGCTCGATGACGACGTCAGGTTCGTGACCGAGGAGCGTGCCGACGCGGTGTTCGTCCCCACCGTCGCGGCGATGTACGGAGAGTCCGCGGCGACGACCGTCCACGTTGATGCATCGATCACCGGGGTCCTCGAGGGCGCGCACCGCCCCGGCCATTTCGACGGCGTTGCGCTCGTCGTCGCCAAGCTGCTTATCGCCTGCCGGCCCCATCGCGCCTACTTCGGCCAGAAGGACGCGCAGCAGTGCGCGGTGGTGCGGCGCCTCGCCCGCGATCTCGACACCGGCGTGGAGATCGCGGTCTGTCCGGTGGTCCGGGACGACGACGGGCTCGCGGTGAGCAGCCGCAATGCCTACCTCAACGGCGACGACCGCCGCCGCGCTCTCGCCATTCCGGTCGGACTCTCGGCTGCGGCCGCAGCCTTCGCCTCCGGAGAGCACCACCCCGCCGCGCTCTGCGCACTCGTGCGCCGGCCGATGGAGGAGGCGGGATTCGCGGTGGACTACGTCGCCGCTGTCGACGCCGACAGCCTGGCCGCCGTCGACGTCGCCGGTCCCGGATGCCAAATTCTGGTCGCTGGTAGAATGGGTGCCACTCGGTTGATTGACGTGATCCGACTGGGAATCGACAGGCCTCCGCTGGATGCCGCCGGTTCCCATGGCGCACAGGTCCCGGGGGTCATCGGCATCCAGGGGAGAGAGTGATGCGCGGAGTCGTGCTCCGATCGACGATCCACCGAGCGGCGGTGACCGGCGCGGACCTCGGCCGCGAGGTGGCCGCCTTCTGAACAGCGAGCGTGCGGAAGAGGGAGAGACCTTCGACGTCATCGTCGTCGGTAGTGGGATCGCCGGGCTGACGGCTGCGCTGACCGCGTCGCCGCGCGCTCGTGTCGCGGTCGTCACCAAGGCTTCGGTCGACGATGGCGCCACCCGTTGGGCACAGGGGGGCATCGCCGCCGCGGTTGGGGACGACGACTCCGTCGAGCTCCACTTCGCGGACACCGTTGCAGCCGGCCGCGGGCTGTGCGACGAGCGGGCCGTGCGCGTCCTGGTGGATGAGGGCCCGGCCCGGGTGCGCGACCTCGCCGCCTGGGGCGTCGACTTCGACTGCCACGACGGCCGCATCGCGGTCGGGCGCGAGGCTGCACACAACCGCAACCGCATCGCGCACGCCGGCGGCGACGCCACCGGGCGCGCCGTGGAGAGCGCGCTGGCACGCCGCCTGCGCCATTCCCACGCCTCCGTCATCGAACGCACGCAGGCGATGCGCCTCCTCCATGACGATGGCGGCCGCTGCAGCGGAGTCGAGGTGCGTCACAGCGACGGCCGCGGCCCGCGCAGGCTGCTCAGCGCGGGTGCGGTCATCCTCGCCAGCGGCGGTGCGGGGCAGCTGTGGCGCAACACCACCAACCCGGCCGCCGCGACCGGCGACGGCGTGGCGCTGGCGTGGGAGGCCGGGGCCGAGGTGGTGAGCATGGAGTTCATGCAGTTCCATCCCACCGCTCTCGCCCTCCGCGGTGCTCCGCATTTCCTGCTCAGCGAGGCGATGCGTGGCGAAGGCGCCCACGTCGTCGACGCGCGCGGCGAGCGCTTCCTCTTCGACGCCGACCCGCGCGGCGAGCTGGCCGGCCGCGACGTGGTGGCGAGCGCCATATGGGAGCGGCTCGCGCGCGACGGTATGGACCACGTGTTCCTCGACTGCCGCCCTCTCGGCGACGCTGTGGGAGAACGTTTCCCCACCATCACCGCGACCTGCCGGGAGCACGGCATCGACCTCACCACAGAGCCGGTGCCCATCGCCCCCGCCGCGCACTACCTCATCGGAGGCGTGCGGACCACCGTCGACGGCGCCAGCAGCGTCCCCGGCCTCTTCGCGTGCGGTGAGGTGGCGGGGACGGGGGTGCACGGCGCCAACCGGTTGGCGAGCAACAGCCTTCTCGAGGGAGTCGTCTTCGGTCATCGCGCCGCTCTGGCCGCGCTCGAGGACGTCGCCGAGCGCCCTGCCCGGCCGCCCGTGGCGGCGGGGGCACGCGGCAACCGCAGCATCATCAGCGGCGCGCCCGCAGCCATCGACGGGCTTCGCGACGCCATGTGGGAGGGCTGCGGGCTGATCCGCGACGCCGCCCGGCTGCGCGCCGCTCTCGGCACCGCCGAGGAGCTCGCAGCAAGCGCCGCGGGCGACGGTTCGCTCGATGGCATCCGACTGCACCAGGCGGCCACCACGGCGACGCTGGTGTGCCGCTCCGCCCTGCTCCGCGAGGAAACGCGGGGCGCTCACGTTCGCACCGACTTCCCATCCACCCGTGACCGCTGGCATGGCCTCCTGGTCATGCACAAAGAGAGAGGACACCGATTTGACAGCAACGCTTGATCCCATCACTGACGCGCTCGCGCCCGACACCCTCGACTCCCTCATCGAGGCCGCGCTCGCCGAGGACGTCGGTGCCGGCGACGTCACCACCGACGCGGTCATCCCCGCCGACATGACCTGTCGCGGCAAGATCGTCTGCAAGGAGGACGGCGTCATCGCGGGGCTCAGCGTTGCTGCGCGTGTCTTTACCCTCATCGACCATCGGATCGGCTTCGACGCCAAGACCAAGGACGGCGAGAAGGTGCAGGAGGACCAGATCGTCGCGCGCATCTCCGGCCCTGCAGGCGGGATGCTCAAAGCCGAGCGGGTCGCACTCAATTTCCTGCAGCATCTCAGCGGTGTCGCGACCATGACCGCGAAGTACGTCAAGGCGGTCGACGGCACCAAGACGAAGATCCTCGACACGCGCAAGACCACCCCGGGTCTGCGCGGGCTCGAGAAGTACGCCACGCGGATCGGCGGAGCGGTCAACCACCGCATGGGCCTGTACGACGCGGTGCTCATCAAGGACACCCATCTGGCCCTGGTCGGCGGCATCACCCCCGCGCTGCGCGCGGTGCGCAAGGCGTATCCCGACACCGACATCAACGTCGAGGTGAGCAACATCCAGGAGCTGGAGCAAGCGCTCTCCGACAAGGCGCCGCGCATCCTGCTCGACAACTTCGCACCCGGCCAGGTGCGCGAGGCGATGCAGCTCATCCGCGGCCGCGCCATGGTGGAGATCAGCGGCGGAGTCCTGGTGAGCAACGCCCGCGCGTATGCGCTCGCAGGCGCCGACTACATCTCCGTCGGGGCCCTCACCCACTCGGCGACCGCGCTCGACTTCTCGATGAAGGTGACGCGGTACTAGGGGTTAGGCGAGGCGAATGCCGAGCCGGCGCGCGAGGCGCGCCGAAGAGTGGGGTGTGGTTCGTCGGATTCATTCCGACGAACCGAGGGGCGAGAACCTGTCTCGCCCCTGTTATTACGACTCCAGGGCGGCGACGAGCTCCTCCTGCAGCCAGCCCAGCGCCATGAGCATGCCGAACTCTGGCTGTGCCCTCAGCGCGTCGGTGGCGTCGCTCTCCCAGCCGTCCTCGGTGATGCCGATCAGCGAACCGGCCGCGAGGCGGAGCTGGTTGAAGCCGCGCAGCCACGCGTACACCTGTGCCTCGGTGAGCACGAGCAGCTCGTCGCCGGCGCTGAGCGCGTCGCGGATGACGTCGAGGTCGGCCTCGTAGCCGCGCTCGATCTCGGGTCGCACCCAGCGGTCGTACTCCGCCTGCTTGGTCTCGTCCTCGTAGGCGCGCGGCGTCGTCGCCAGGGCGCGGCTGATGTGGACCGTCAGGCGCTCGACGATGTCGAGCAGCGCGACCCGTTCGCGCTCGTCGAGCCGCACCTGGATGCGGCCGCGCCGCTTCAGCACCGACGCCATCCGGCCCGCTGCTCCGGCTAGAGCCGCGCGAGGGTGGCTTGGAGCCCGAAGGCGTGCAGCCGCGCCACCGACACCTCGGCCTGCTCGCGGGGCTGGGTGGCGACGATCGCCTTGCCCTCCTCGTGCACCTGCAGCATCAGCGTCGTCGCGGTGGTGTGGTCGTAGCCGAAGAGCTTGCGCAGCACGAGGACGACATAGCTCATCAGGGTGATCGGGTCGTTCCACACGATCACGTTCCAGGCCGGCTCACGGACGGTCTTGTCCTCGCGGACGGGGTTCTCGACCGGGACCGGGGTGGCCGTTGTCACCTCGCTAGGGTAGCGCGGCCGGTGTTGGATTGCCCGGCGCCGTGGCGGCCGACGTTCGCGCTGCAGCGTAGACGTCGAGGACGCGCCGCGTGTTGCGCGACATCGAGTAGTCGGCCACCGTTCGGTGCCGCGCCGCCTCCCCGAGCCGCGCTCGCAGATCGCTGTCGGCAATGAGCGTGCGCAGGGCGTCATCGAGGGCCGGTCGCAGCGGGTGGATGGGGATGACCAGGCCGGCGTCCACGAGCGCGCGTCCGTTCTCGCCTGCGTCGGTCGCCACGATCGCGCAGCCCGACGCCATCGCCTCGAGGAGGGAGAGTGCCAGCCCCTCGGCCGTCGACGGCAGCACGAAGACGTCGCAGCCCCGCAGCAGCTCGACTGCGCGCCGGGCATCGACGAGACCGAGGACGCGCACGTTGGCGTGGCGCGCGGCGAGACCGCGGATCCGTTCGCGTTGGATGCCGTTGCCGGCGATGCAGAGCACGTGGTCGCTCGGAAGGCCGAGCGACACGAAGCTCTCGACAAGCGCCGGCACGCGCTTCTCCGGGTCCAGCCTGCCCATGTACAGAACCACCAGCCGCGCCCCCACCTCATCGTGCAGCCGCGACGGCCCCGGGCTGATCGCCTCGGTGTCGACCCCGTTGGGGATCACCACCACCTGTGCGGCGGGGTAGCCGGCACGCACCAACAGGTCGCGTTGCTCGCCGCTCAGGGCGATGCAGCGATCGACGCGACGCATATGCATGCGGTGATACCGGTAGAGGCCGTGGAGGACGCGGCCCCGGGCCGTGCCGGTCGGCCCGTGGGGGAGGTGGAAGGTGGCCACGCAGACGGCGCCGAGACGGTGTGCGCTGGCGGCGATGGCGCCGTCGCGCAGCGAGAAGCTCCACGAGATGTGCACCACGTCCGGAGAGAAGTCCTCGAGCACGGCGTCGATGGCGCGCATCGAGCCCGGTTTGGGGATGGTCACCGTCTTGAAGTGCCACGCCTGCAGAAGCAGCGCGTCGGCGGGCGCGACGGGGACGACGTCGCCGTCCTCGCGGTGCGCGAAGAAGCGCATCACCGCACCCTGTGCGCGCAGGGCGCGCACCAGCTCGCGGCTGTAGGTGGACAGACCGTCGCCGCGACGCCCCTGCGCGTGACCGAAGAAGGCGACGCGCAGCGGCCGCTCAGCTGTCATCGCCACCGGGGCGCTGCTGCGCGGTCTGGGTGTCGCGGAGGTCGAAGAGCGAGACGCCGCGCAGGTGGTAGCGCGCGCGCACGTAGGGGAAGAGTGAGACCCCGATGACCGCGCTCAACCCCTTGTCGGCGAGGCGGTGCACGACGGCGACGGCCGTGGCCACGCCGAAGGGCAGGCCTCCGGCGGCGACCAGCAGGCCGGCCGTGGTCGCCTCGAAGGCGCCGAGACTCCCCGGCGACAACGTGATCGCAGAGGCGACGTTGCTGATCGAGTAGATGAAGGCTGCGGTCATCCAGTCGACCCGCCCGGGCGCGATGGCGTTGAGCACGAAGTAGAAGAGGCTGACCGCCATGAGAGCCTGCACCGCGCTGATCCACAGCCACACGTAAGTGCGCCAGTTCTCGAAGAGCACCACCGTGTCGGCCTGGAGCTGGTCGATTGCCCCCATCACCCTGCGCAGGACCGGCATCCGGGCGACTACCGCTCGGACTCGCCGGAACACCGGGCGCACGGTCAGCACGACGATGACCAGCACGGTTCCGCCGAGGGCTGCGGCGACACCTGCGCGGGCGAAGTAGTAATGGCTCGACCCGGGCAGCGCGGCGGCGATGAGCAGTCCCGAGTAGAGCAGCTCCTGCACGGTCACCGCCGCAATCGTCGAGCCGACCGCGATGTTGCGCACCCGCGCGAGCAGGATGGCGCGGGTCAGCTCGCCGAGCGGCAGCAGTGCCGTGGCCTGGCCGGTCAGCGTCATCAGCACTGTCTCGCCGAGCGGCGGCTGCTTGGCGACGATGCGCAGCAGCGTCCACCAGCGCACGCCCTGGAGCACGTAGTAGCCGATCGAGAGGCCGACGACGATGGGGATGTCGAGGAGGTGGAAGTGCTCGATGGCGCGGCCGACCTGGCCGGGGTTGCTCGCGACGATGAGCGAGCCGATCACCAGGAACGCGAGCAGCGTCGGGATGCGCCGCCGGCTGAAGACGCGTTGGCGCAGGCTGCGCCGTGGTCGCGCGACGAGCGAGGTGGGCGTCGCCGCGCCTGACGTCATGGCGGCACCCTCATTGGGCACCGGCTGCGCATCCACGCTCGCAGTGTATTGGGCGCGCGGCAACCGCCGGCCCAGCCTCCGGCCCGGCCGGATCAGACCCCGCCGTGTTCGGCCGGCCCCGGCTCCTCGCGCGTCCCCACCAGCACCTTCCCGGGACGCTCGTCGAGGAGCGCCCGGCGAACCAGGATGCGGCGCTGCTGGCGGGAATCCGCTTTGCGCAGGTCCGCGGTGAGGCCCTCGAGCCGGCGCAGCACGATCGCGAGGAGCAGGGCACAGCAGGTGAGGGCCAGGCCGCGGCCGCCGATCCACGCCGCGGCGATCGGCAGCAGCGAGAAGCCGGCGAGCACCCCGACGGCGATGGCGTGGCTGAGCGCGCCCACGGTGAAGCAGATGAGCAGGATTACGAGGAGCGCCGGGTCGATCGCGGCGGCGGCGCCGGTCGCGACCGCGATGCCGCGCTGGCCGTTGAAACCCAGCCAGATCGGCCAACCGTTACCCACCACCGCGCAGACGGCGACGATCTCGATGAAAGCCTGATCGCCTCCGACCGCGCGGGCGATGAGCACGGGGATGACGCCCTGGGCAAACTGCAGCGGGCCGGACAGCGCCGCGATGCCCGTGCCGGCATTGCGGAACAGGTTGCTCGTGCCGGGGTTGCCGGAGCCCACGTCACGCAGCTCGAGGTGGCGCCAGCGTCCCAGCAACCACGCCACCGGCACCGAGCCGACCAGGTAGGCGCCGATCAGGACGATCGCGGCGACCGCGGTCGGCGGGTGGTTCATGCCTGCATCAGGGCCGGATCGGAATCGTCCATGGGCAGGGCCCCGAAGCCGACCGCCCCCGGACCCGTGTACACGCCGATGATCGGGGCCAGGGCGACGGTCTCGTCGCGCGCGACGTCGCACACCGTCAGCAGCCGTTCGCGGAGCCGACGCGCGGTGTCTCCGGCGTCGGCGTGGAAGAGCATCAGCCAGTGCCGGCGCGCGGGGTCGAGGCGTTCCTGCGCCACCCGCTCCAGCGCGCGCAGGACACCTCCTTCGGTGCGCGCCAGGCCGACGCGGGCTGTCCCGCCACCGTGCATCTCGAAGACGGGGCGGACGTGGAGCGCGTCGGAGACCCCCGCCACTAGCGCCGGCACACGCCCGCTCCGCGCAACGTACTCGAGCGTCTCCAACGCGCCGTACATGCGCACCTCCTCGCACGCGCTGCGCACGCGCGACAGGACAGCGGCGCGGTCCGCACCGGCCTCGCACAGGGCGGCGGCGATGCGCGCCACCAGCCCGTACCCGACGGCGGCCGTCGGCGTCTCGACAACGTCGATCGTCGGTGCCTCTCGGTCGACGCCGAACATCCTGGCCGCGATGGTCGCGCTCGCGAAGGTCCCGCTCCAGCGCGCCGGGATGGTCAGGCAGATGATCGACTCGACCCTGCCGGCAAGGCTCTCGAAGGCGGTGAGGTAGTCGCCGGGGCTGGGCGTCGAGGTCGTTGCCCGCTCGCCGCGACGCAGGCGCACGTACATCTCGCCGTCCGCCGCGCTGTCCAGGGTGGTGTCACCGATGAGGACATACATCGGCACGACGGCGAGTCCACCGTCCGGCCGCTGCTCGAGCGCCGCTCCGCTGTCGACGACGAGTGCGACGCGCCGGCCGTTCACCACCACAGCCGGGACCGTGTTTGCATGGAGAGCTCGATGCTAGCACGGGGGTCGCGACCGATCGGATCGGTCACTCAGCGGCGCGACGAGCGCCGCCATGCGCTCCACGGGCCGCTGTGAAGCGACCGGTCGTTGCCGCCGAGCGGTCAGGCCGCGGGGCGGACGCCCGTACTGAGGTCGAGGATGTCGCCCCACACGGCATGCGTCTGCACGGGTGCGGGGGTGGGTCCGTCGAGCACGGCCTGGAGCGGGAGCTCACATGCGTGGCAAACGATCCAGATCGGTCCGGGCTCGGTCACGTGACGCTCGAGCCGGTGGCGTTCGCCGCAGTCTTCGCAGGTGATGGTGACTCTCATCGCTCCAGCAGCGTGGCACCGCGGGTGCGACGGACCACGCTCCCGCACGTAGCCACCCGGATACCACACGGCAACGAATCGCCGACATCGCTCTCCGGGAAGGCGGGGAGGCGGGGGGGTCGAGCTCCGATCTGCAGACACCTGCGAAGCCTGTGTGCGGCGAAGGCCACGGCCTCCCCGCCCGCCCCCGAATCGAACTTGCAACCGCCTGTCCGCTACACTTCCCCCAGATCGCATTCGGCACGGACGCTTGCGCCCGTCAGAGCCACCACCGCGATCATTCCGCGGGCAGAGCCCGCAGCGTTCCCATCAGGCATGGAGACCCGCAGGTGACCCGGCGACCCGTCGGCGCCGGTGTGTCGCCGCCGCAGTGCCGCTGGGAGGTACCAAAGGAGAAGCTTGACCGCGACCCTGGCCCCTGAAGAAGACGTCACCATGGAGCAGCTCCTCGCCGAGGAGGAGCATTCGATCCGCGCACTCGCGCATGGCGACATCGTGGACGGCACGGTGGTGCGCGTCGACCCCGACGAGGTGCTCGTCGACATCGGCGCCAAATCCGAGGGGATCATCTCCAACCGCGAGCTCAGCGCCCGCGGCGAGGCGCCGGTGGTGCTCAACCCCGGCGACCAGGTCAAGGTCTACGTCGTCCAGCCTGAGAACGAGGACGGCAACGTCGTCCTCTCTCTGCGCAAGGCGCGCGCCGAGGGCATCTGGCAGGCGGTCGCGCAGAAGGAGTCGGAGGGCGAGATCCTCGACGCCGAGGTGCGTGAGCAGAACAAGGGCGGACTGATCGTCAACATCATGGGTCTGCGCGGATTCCTGCCCAGCAGCCAGGTGGCGCGTCAGTTCAGCGGCAACCTCATGGAGCTGGT
>CATPAP010000261.1 GCA_955651875.1 Candidatus Dormiibacterota bacterium | reverse complement strand
GTCGAGCGCGTCGTCGAGCACCGGTGCGAGCCCGTGACCGACGCGGGGGTATGTCACTAGCTCCGCGCCCGTGAGCAGTGAGGTCGCGCTGCGCAGCAGCTCGACGCGCGCGAACGGGTCCGACTCGCCGGACAGCAGCAGCACCGGGCAGCGGATCCGCCGCCAGTGTTCGGTTTGCTGCTCCTCGGGATGGCCGGGCCGATGAAGCGGGTAGCTGAGCAGGACCAGCGCCATGACCGCCGCGGAGCCCTCGCCGGCCGCGAGCATGCTCGCCACGCGCCCCCCGAACGAGTGGCCACCGATGACCGCAGGATGGCGCGCCTCGGCCAGGCGCGCCGCATAGACCGGGACGGCGCGGCCCGCGCTGCCCCGGGGAAGGTCGATGGCCCGCGCCTCGATGCCGCGCGCACGCAGTCCCGCGACGTGGGGGCGCATCGACGCCGCGCTTCCTGACGCGCCGTGGGCAAGGAGGACCTGGGAGATGGGCACGACGGTGCCATTGTTGATGCGCCTGGGGTCGATTGGTGGCGACAGCCCTCGCGGAGGCGCCGTCGTGGCGAGGACGGTTGCCTGCTAGTCTTCGCACGGCATGTCTCCCACGATGCGCGCGCGCGTGCTCGGATGCCCTGTCGACGTGGTTGACATGGATGCCGCGGTGCAACGGCTCGTCGATCTCGCCGGCGAGTCGGCGGCCGCACGCCCGGCCGTGGTGGTGACCGTCAACCCCGAGATGGTAATGCGCGCCCGCCGCGAGCCCGATTTCCGGTCAATCCTCGAGTCAGCGGCGCTGCTGGTGCCCGACGGGGTCGGCCTGGTGCGTGCGCTGCGCCGTCGCGGTCACCGCAACGCGGTGCGAGTCGGGGGCGCCGACCTTTTCGACGCGTATCTCCCGCACGCGCGGGCGCACGGTCACCGGGTGGCGCTCGTCGGCGCCCGCGAAGGAGTTGCGCAGCGGGCGGCGGCGGTGCTGCGCAACCGGTACCCGGGCCTCGACGTCGTCGCCGACGGCGGCGATCCGACCACCGACACCGCCACGCGCATCGGCGCCCATGCACCGCACTTCGTCGCCGCGGCGTACGGGGCCGGCCGCCAGGAGCGCTTCCTGCGCGACCACCTGGCCACCACCCGAGCGCGTGCCGGCATCGGCGTCGGCGGGACACTCGACTACCTCGCCGGGACCGCGCGCCGCGCGCCCGCGCCGGTGCGCCGCGCGGGGCTCGAGTGGCTCTGGCGGCTCGTCACTGAGCCGCGCCGCTGGCGCCGCCAGGCGGTGCTGCCCAAGTTCTGGTGGCTGGAACGACGGGAGGTGCGGAGGTGATCAGCGTTGTCATCCCCGCCTACAACGAGGCCGATCGGCTCCCGGCGACCCTGCTGCGGGTCCGCGAGTACTTCGACGGCGCCGCCGAGGAGTACGAGGTGATCGTCGTCGACGACGGCAGCGCCGACAGCACCGTCGCGGTGGTCCGGCACGCCGCCGAGAGCTGGCCGGAGCTGTCCGTGTACGCGCTCGGGCGCAATCAGGGGAAGGGGGCGGCCGTGCGTGCCGGCATGCTCCGTGCGCGCGGCGAGCACCGTCTCTTCAGCGACGCCGACCTGAGCACGCCGATCGAGGAGCTGCCCCGCCTGCGCGAGCATCTCGCGGGCCGATGCACTGTCGCCATCGCGTCGCGCGCTCTGCCCGGGTCGACCATCGATGTCCACCAGCCGGGGCAGCGGGAGATGATGGGGCGCACCTACAACCGACTCGTCCAGCTGCTCGTGCTTCCCGGGCTGCACGATACCCAGTGCGGATTCAAGCTGTTCACCGCGCAGGCCGCCGTGACGTGCTTCGAGCCCTTGCGCACCAACGGTTTCGGCTTCGACGCGGAGGTGCTCGTGCGAGCGCGGCGGCACGGCTGGGAGGTGGCCGAGGTGCCGGTACACTGGAGCCACCGTGAGGACTCCAGGGTCAACGCACTTCGCGACTCCGGGATGGTCCTGGTCGACCTCCTGCGGCTGCGCGTGCGGCGGCGCTAGGTGCGCCCGTCGCGCGAGCCGCACGCTAGACTCGGCTGGAACGTCAGCGCGCCAATCGATCAGGAAGGTAGGCCGTGACCTCGGACCTCTCGGCGCCACCGTTCACGCTCGACGTGCGCGTGGCCACGTCCCCGATGGTGGGCCTGCGCTACGCGGTGGACGGCCGGGCGACGGACATCGAGGACCTCGTGGAGCGCCTCGATGCCGCACGCGCCGATGCCTCGTTCGAGCGCGACGAGATCCGCGCCCGTCTCAAGCCGTACGACGTCAATCACCAGGCCATCATCGAGCGGCTCACGCGCGGTTCGCGGGGCCAGTACCGGCAGCGCCTCGAGGAGGGACTCGAGATGCGCACCCACCTGGCCCGCATCGACGAGCAGATCGCCTGCCTCGGTGAGCGGATCAGCGCGCTCCACGAAGAGCGGGCGGTGCTGCGCAAGCTCAAGACGCACCTGGCGCGGATCAGCAGCCTCGACGCCGCCATGATCGACGCACCGGGGGCGGCGGCCAACCAGGCGGTGCGCCAGCTGTTTCACCTCATCGACGTCGACCACGAGAGCACAGCGCAGCACATCTTCGAGGGCCCCATGCAGCTCCTCGCCGACGCGGCGCTGCAGACGGAGCTGATCGGCCGTGCGGTCACCACTGACCACGCCGCGGCCGTGGCGGGAGCGGCAAACTGCCGGCGTTCCACCGACGCCGCACTGCGCGAGCTCGAGCGCGTGGTCTTTGCGCTCCATCCCGACCAGTTGAGCGTGGCCGGACTTGTGCCCTCGCTGCGCCGCCTGGTGGCCGATCTCGCGTCCCAAGCCGACCTGCACGTCGTGGTGCTCGGCTCACCGCGGCGCCTTCGCCCGAGCGTCGAGGTCGCGATCTTCCGGATCGTCCAGGAGGGGCTCACCAACGCCGTCGCGCACGGTCATGCGAGCCGCGTCGAGGTCACCCTGCTGTTCCAGCCGCAGCGCGTCTCCGTGGTGGTGTTGGACGACGGCGAGGGTTTTGATGTCGCCGCCACCGAGGCCCGCCTGGGCCGGAGCAGCGGCCTGGGCCTGATCACCATGCGCCAGCGCGCCGAGATCGAGGACGGCCACATCGAGGTGCGCAGCGTCGTCGGTGAGGGCACCGAGGTGCGCGCCGGATTCACCGCGGGCGTCTGACCCGGTCAGCCCGGCCGCTGGACTCCGCGGTGGACCAGCTCGTGGTGCTCCTCGAGATCGCAGTAGATCGGCGCCGCCTCTGAGCACGACGGACACTCGGGCTGGACGGTAGCGTGCTCGATGCCGAACTCGTCGCACAGGAGCACCTCGACCAAGCGGATCATGGCGGTGACCTCCACGAGCGGACGGTCGGCAACAGTGACGTGGGCGGAGAGGGCTCGGTGCTCGCGGTCGAGCGACCAGATGTGCAGGTCGTGCACGCCCTCGACCCCGGGCAGCTGGGCGATGCGGGTGCGCACCAGTTCGGCGTCGAGGTCGCGCGGGGTGCCCTCGTTGAGGATCTGCAGCGCCTCGCGGAGCAGGCGCAGTGCACCGGCGAAGACGAGAGCAGCGATGAGCAGCGACACGATGGCGTCGGCGCGCGTCCAGCCCAGGACGAGGAGCGCGACAGCGCCGACGACGACGGCGGCATCAGTGAGCGCATCGGCGATGACGTGCAGCGCCGCGCTGCTCACTCCGAGGCCGCCTCCCGCGCCGCGGAGGAGAAGCGCGATGGCGGCATTGGCGGCCAGCGCCAGCGAGCCGATCACGATGACGGGCACCGGCGCCACCGCGGTCGGATGCTGCAGGCGGGTGACGGCACCGGCGGCGATGGCGGCAGCGATGAGCACGAGCACCGTCCCGTTCAGCGCTGCGACGACGATGCCACCGCGGTGGTGACCGAAGGTGTGCTGGGCGCCGGCCGGGCGGCGGCTGCGCGACACCGCGTACCAGGTGAGCCCGAGCGTCGCTGAATCGGTGACGAGGTGACCCGCGTCGCTGAGCAGCGCCAGCGATCCCGAGGCCAGGCCGCCGGCGATCTCCATCATCGCGATGACGCCGACGCCCGCGATGGCGAGCTTCACTCGCGACAGGGCCGTCGAGGGCGTGGCGACGGTCATGAACCGATTATCCCCCCGCGTGGGCCGCGCCAACCCCTGTTGGGGCAGGAGACTTGCCCGCTCAGCGGGCGGCGAGCTCGCGCTTGCGGTAGCTGCCGACGTCGGCGTGGCCGGTTCGGGTGCGCTTCAGCTCGAACACGCGGGGGTGGGCGAGCACCGGCGCGACCAGGTCCCACAGGGTGCCGGCCTCCTCGCCGGTGATCCTGGTGTCGATGATCGGGCCGAAGAACGCGGCGCTGGCGTCCACGCTGAGGGTGGGCACTCCGAAGGCCCCACGCTCGACCGCCGCGGCGTGCTCGCCCAGCACCTCGGTCATCGTGCTCTCGTCGGCGAGCGCCTCGTCGGCGAGTCCGGCGTCGAGGCCGGCGGCGGTGACCGCGGCTCTGAGCGTCTCGATCTCGCCGAGCGGCTCGTCACGCTCGTGGCGCGCCTCACCGACCTCGCGGTAGACGGCGCGGATCGCCTTCTCGCCGCCGGCCCGGCGGGCCGCGACGAGCACACGCAGGGCGCGCTCGCCGGCGTTGTGGCTGTCGCGCTTGTCGTCCTTCCCGCGGTTGACCTCGGCGAGCGAAAACACCTTGGTGGTGATGGTCAACGGCCGGACCCGCTCCGCTTCGAAGAGCCAGAGTGCTGTCAGCCAGCACCACGGACAGGCAGGATCGACGAGCAGCTCGACGCTCCGGTTGCTCATGCAACAACCTTACAAGCACCGCCCGATGTCTCGCCTTGCCGGCGTCCGCCCGTACCATCGGGTCGATGAGGCCCGTGTACCGGCTGGAGACGGAGAGCGGCACCGTCGTCGCCGACCACGTCGCGTTGGCCGACGGCATCTTCTCGCGATTCATGGGCCTGATGTTCCGCAAGGAGCTTCCCGCGGGCCACGGCCTCGCGATCCGGCCGTGCAATTCCATCCACATGTTCTTCATGCGCTTTCCGCTCGACGTGGTGTTTGTCGACGGCGATGGCCGCGTGGTGCGGGTGCTCGATTCCATCCGTCCCTGGCGGGCGAGCAGCTTCGTCGGCGGGGCCAAGGCGGCAATCGAGCTACCAGGGGGAACTGCTGTGCAGTCAGGGGTGACCGCCGGCACGGTGGTGCGGATGGTGGAGGCGCCGACGCAGACCTGACAGGTGGGTCGGGCGCCGCTGTCTGGTGAGAAGACACTCGCGTGGGGGGCGACGGCAGCAATGCTGGGCTCGGCGGCGCAGGTCAGCGCGGCCACACGGGTCTCCACCACCGACGGCCAGTACCGGACCGTCGACGCGCCCGGCGCCGGGACGGGTGCCGGGCAGGGCACCTTCGCCCAGGCCATCAGTGACCGCGGCGTGCTGGTTGGCTCCTACGTCGACAGCACCAACCACAACTTCGGGTTCCGCGACCGGGACGGCACCTTCAGCCCGATCAACGACCCGAACGCCGGGAAGGACCAATTCCAGGGCACCTCACCGCTGGGCATCACCCGCAGCGGCGCGGTCGACGGTGACTACCTGGACCGTGGCAACCACTTCCACGGCTTCATCCTCCGTGACGGCACCTACCGCACGCTCGACGATCCTAGCGCCGGAACGGGTGCTTTTCAGGGGACGCTTCCCCAGAACATCAACGACAGCGGCACCATCGTGGGGACCTACATCGGCAGTGATGGCACCTACCACGGCTTCATCCTCGACGACGGGCACTACACCACCCTGGATCATCCCGCGGGCGGCCCCGGACCAGGCCAGGGGACGGTGCTGGTTGGCATCAACGACTTCGGCATCATCGTCGCCACGGTGTTCAACAGCACCGGTGGGCACGGCGTGCTATACCGGTCGGGTCACTTCGGCAGCTTCTTCGCGGATCCGCACGCCAACCACGCGCCCGGTCAGGGCACGTGGGGGATCGCGATCAACAACAGCGAGGCGGTCGCCGGACAGTACTTCGACAGCCACGGCGTGACGCACGGCTACCGGCTCGACGAGGGCGTGTTCATGACCTTCAACGCGCCGGGCTCCGCCAGCACGTCGTTCCAGTTCA
This sequence comes from Candidatus Dormiibacterota bacterium, assembly GCA_955651875.1. Taxonomy (GTDB): domain Bacteria; phylum Chloroflexota; class Dormibacteria; order Aeolococcales; family Aeolococcaceae; genus Aeolococcus. Next base: position 2,145 of record CATPAP010000261.1, on the reverse strand, counting down.
TCGCCGACGACGGCGACATGGTCGGGTACTGGACCGATTCCGCCGGAGCGGCTCATGGCGTGATCTTCACCCCGTGACAGCCGCTGGGGCCAGCGCGGTGAACTGCACCATCAGCCAATGGCTGGGAAGACCCTCTGGCCGTGGCCATGCGAGAAGTATCCCCGCCGACGGCGACGCGGCTCGTACGGGACGGTAACTGGAGTCAGAGGCTCCTTCGCAATCGTATGCTGGTCACCGCCGGGCCCTGTACGATTGACGGATGCGCAGGGTTCTGCTTGGTGCTCTCCTCGGGTTGCTCGCGCCCCTCACGCTCGTCGCGCCGGCGGGTGGCTCGGCGGTCGCCATCACACACAGCCCACGCGCTCACCAAGCCTCGACCCTCCGCGCTGCCGGCTGGGCCTCGAGCAACTGGTCGGGGTACGCGATCACGAGCCGCCCGTTCACGAGCATCACCGGAACTTGGGTTGTGCCGACGGTCAGCGGCAGCAAGCATGGAGCCACCTACTCCTCGAGCTGGACCGGCATCGACGGGTTCAACAACAGCGAGCTGATCCAGGCCGGCACCGAGCAGGACTTTTACAACGGCAGAGCGCACTACTACGCCTGGTGGGAGATTCTCCCGGCGGCTGAGACACGGATCTCCAGCGTGGCGGTCAGACCCGGAGACCGGGTTACAGTTTCGATCAGCAAGGGTGCGAGCGGCTGGACTATCTACTTGGCCGACAGCAGAACCACATCCTTCACGACCACGCAGTCGTACTTCGGCCCCGGGACCTCGGCCGAGTGGATCGAGGAGACGCCGTCGGTCGGCGGTCGCTTCGCCACGTTGGCCAAGTACGGCACCGCAACGTTCGATCCCGGCACCGTCAACGGCTCCTCACCAAGCCTGGCCGCGGCCGGCGGCGGAGTGATGATCCAGCGCAACGCGCAGGTCTCTACCCCGTCCAATCCGGACCACGAAGCGGACGGCTTCAAAGTCGCCTACGGAAGTACTGCCCCGAGCCCTCCGGCCAGCTGACCACAGTCCCCGGACCAGGACAGAGCGTTACGGGTGCGAGGGTGGGGGAGGCCCATCCTCCAAGGACACTTAGCTATAGCTAGCGGCCCCGGCGCGCACAGTCGGCCCGCTGACCCCGTAGTTCGGCAGGAACACAGGAGGGGCGCGACCCGCCCCCGGGCACCGGAGTGGACACGGTCGTACCAGGCGTGTCGGCCCCGTAGCCGAGCACTGACGACGGGCCGGGAGCCGTCTGATCAGGCACGTTGCCACGCTCGACGTTGCCGATTATCGTCTGGAGGGTTTGGTTGCGACTCTTCCACTCCGAGACAAGCACCCAAGTCGCCTGGCTCATCGCAACTGCACTGATCAGGCTGGTCAGTGGACCTCGACCGACGGCTAAGAGCGCTGGATGCTGGCGTCGTCAAGTCCTTTCTCATTCGTCAACGAGTTCGGCCGCGCGAGACGTTCACGCCGGATCTGAGTTACTCGGCGCCTGCCTGCGACGCGGTGACGCGCTTTCCCGACAACTGGCGGATGAGCAAGCGCCCCGCCGGGGTCATCCGCGACAGTCACCGGCTTCTCGCAGTCAACAAGCCGAGGACTTGATTCGACGGAGGGCGACGGTTCGCCAATGCGGAATGGGTCGGCTTGACCGAGCACCTTGGTGCACGACACTTCGACACAGACCTGCTCGGCCTCGGGATCGTCACCGGGCGAGATCATGGCCTCGACGCGCGTCAGGCCGGCTCGACCGCGATCTCGACACCGCGGCGCAGATGGTCAGGAGCGAGTTCCGCCACCGCCTCGTCGTGGACGGCGACCGGACCGCCTGGGTGCTCTCGATGCGCGACGTCGTTGGCGCCGGGGTGGAGGTGACGCAGCCCCTTGACCCTCGGACCCCTCCATGGCAGCGAGCACGTCGTCCAGGAGGGGCCGGAGGACCTGACCCGACTCGGTCATGCGGGGGTGCTCAGTCGCCGCGTCCGCCGCTGGTCGCCGCGCGGTACGCGGCCTCGACCGTCTGAGCGAGGAGCTGCTGGCCCGACTGGCTGGGGTGTACGTCGCACGTCGGCAGCGCCGGCGGCGTCGGCAGGTTGGGGCTGGCGTTGAGCAAGCCAGCCGCGCAGGTGTGTTCCAACGCCCGG
>CATPAP010000260.1 GCA_955651875.1 Candidatus Dormiibacterota bacterium | reverse complement strand
CCTCTGGACGGGCCGGGCCGGCCGAAGGTGCCGAGGGACAGGATCGAACTGTCGACACCGGGTTTTTCAGACCCGTGCTCTACCAACTGAGCTACCTCGGCGCGAGGCGGTAGTTTAGCTTGCGGAACAACGGAGGCCCTCCAGCTGAGTGCCGTCCGGGTCGGACAGGGTCTCCTACAATCGAGCGGTGAGCCGGGTCATACAATTACGCGTCCGCGGCCTTGACGATGATGCCCGCGAAGCTGTGCAGCACCGGTTCGGCGAACTGGTGGCGGGACGCGAATGGCGCGGCGGAACGCCGTGGCTCGCCGACCGCGACTCCAGAGACCTCCTCCCTCAGCTCTTCTTCGACCAAGCGCAGGCCGAGGCGCGCTCAGGGGCCGACGCGCGTCACCTGTCAGCGGCGACGTTCGTGCGCATCGCCGGTGATGAAGCCGATGCACTGGCGCTCGCATTCATCGCCCGGGACATCTCGGAGCGATTCAGCTCCGAGGTGGAGGTGCGTGATCACGACAACCCCATCGCCAAGCTTCGCCACGTCGAGCTCATCGACGGCCACTTGCGCAATGGCAACGCACTCGAGAGCATCCTGGTGCGCCGAGCCATCTACCGACGCATGCCCGACGGGTCACGCATGGAGATGATCCCGCCCCACGGCCGCGGCTCGGCCTTCGGGCATCCGGTCGGCGACAACACCGACCGCAGCTGGAGCTTCGTGGTGAACGACATCCGTATCGTCGAGCCCAATTTCCTCGATGCCGAGGCCGAAGCAATGCGCATCTTCCGCGGTTTCCGTGCCCTGCCATCCGACGATCACGCGTGAGGGCGGTGGTCCAGCGGACAGCGCGGGCGGCCGCGCGTGTTCAAGATGCCATCGTCGGCGAGATCGGCCACGGACTGCTCGTCTTTCTCGCTGTCGGACCGAACGACGACGACGACATCGCCGCGCGGCTCGCCGGCCGCGTGGCCCTGTTGCGCATCTTTCCCGACGATGTTGGTCGCATGAACCTCGATGTTGCCCAGACCGCTGGCGAGGTGCTCGTCGTGAGTCAGTTCACATTGTTTGCCGACGCCTCGCGGGGCCACCGACCGTCGTTCATCCGGGCTGGAGCGCCTGAGCACGCCGAGCGTCTCTGCGACGTGTTCGTCGAGGCGCTCCGAGAACGAGGGCTCAGCGTGGCAAGTGGCCGGTTCGGCGCTCAGATGCAGGTTGAGCTGGTCAACGACGGTCCGGTCACTCTGGTGCTGAGCAGCGGCGAGGAGCCGTGGGACGCCGATGCTGGCTGATCAGGCGCCTCGGCGGGCCCGAAGCGCGACCAGCTGCTCGTTCTCCCCTCCGGTGCCGGCGTAGCGGAAGAGCTCGGGCGGCCTGCCGCCGGTGCCCACGGGGGAGCGGTAGCGGGGGACACGTGCCCTCACCGCCGCGACCTCGCGGTCGGGGACTGGGCGGAGCAGACCGCTGTCGCGGAGTTCCTGGATGCGACGCCGGAAGGTGCGGTCGCTGCCCTCGGGCCCGCCGTGGAGCGCCACATGGACTCGCAGCAGGTCGTCGCCGGTGAAGACGTCGCCCAGCAAGGCTGCGGCTCCGCCAACCTGGCGGGCGTCCTGGCGGAGGCGCTCGGTGGCCTGTCGCAGAGCGGCGCTGTCGCGGGGGTCGAGGCGAAGGCCTCGCCCTACCGGCGACCACGTTCCGGCCCCGGTAATCTCGCCGGCTGGGGCTGTGGCGTAGTACCAGGCGGTGACGGTGCGGGTGCCCCGGCCGGGATCGTCGTCGACCCCGACGAGGTGGAGGCGCTCGGCGCGCCCGGCACGCCTCCCGCCCAGGTCGACCCCGGCGGCGGCGGCGACCCTCCGCGCCGCCTCGGCGAAGCGCTCGCGCGCCTCGACCTCCCCCTTGGGGAGCCCGCGGCGGAGGGTGAGCACCTGCAGAGCACGGCTGGGAAGCACTCCGGGGTCGGCGTCGAAGGCGAACACGGCGATGCCCGCGGCGATCGCAGCCTGTGCTCCCCGGGCCATCTTGCACCTCCTTGTTTAGGCTGATGATGGCACAAACTGGCGTTCTGGAGTCCTTCGACGGACGCGATTGGTGCGTTCGAGCGGCGGCCGCGCAGCCCGGTCGGCCCTGACGAGAGGAGTGGGACGGGATCGCCCCACCTCTCTCCAATCAGTGGCTTCGCGCCGTCTCCCTGGCGTCGGCTGCGGCAAGGTTGGGGACATCGGACCGCTCGTTGGGGACCGATCCCGTGACCTTTCGGGTGGTCAGAGGGCGCGGACCGGCCGAACCGAGGTTGGCGAGGCGGCGATGGTCCTCGGCGGTGAGCTCCTGAGTGGCCAGGGCCTCGAGCTTGCGCACGGCGTCGATCGACACCTCGATGGCGTCGGCGACGTGGCGGCCGAGATCGTCGTCGATGAGCAGGAGGTGCCAGGCCATGCGCTCTTGAAGGACCTTCTCGCACTGCCCGAGCGCGCCGCAGAGGTTGAGCACGAGGTCGTCGCGCTCCCACTCCTCCATCGTCTGCCAGCGGTCGGCGGCCTGCTGGTAGTCGTTGCGGCGCGGGATGATCGCCCGGGTGAGGCGGCCGCTGATCACCGGTCCAACCTCGGCCGGACCGCGCTGCTCGGCCTCGGCCAGGCCGCCGCGCAGCGCCGGCTCGAAGTTGATGTGCGGATCCGTGTGCCCGTCGACGTAGTACGCCATCTGCCCGTCGCGTTGATTCGTGTTCACCTCAACACCATCAACGGGGCGGTTGGCCGGGAGCTGCAGGTAGTTGTGACCGACGCGGTACCGCTGTGTGTCAGAATACGAGAATGTCCGTCCCGTCAGCATCTTGTCGTCGGAGAAGTCGAGTCCGTCGACGAGGACGCCGGTTCCGAAGGCGATCTGCTCGTTCTCGGTGAAGTTGTCGACGACGGCGCGGTCGAGCACCATCCGGCCGACGGCGCGCAGAGGGAACTGGTCCTCGGGCCACACCTTGGTGTCGTCGAGTGGGTCGAAATCGAGCTCGGGATGCTCATCGTCGCCGATGATCTGCACGAGCAGCTCCCATTCCGGGCACTCGCCGCGCTCGATGGCGTTGCGGAGGTCGAGGGTGGCGCTGCCCAGCTCGGTCGCCTGCACGTACGCGGCCTGATCCGCCGTGAGCGACCGGACCCCCTGCTTGGGATGCCAGTGGTACTTGACCAGCACCGCCTCGCCGGCGGCGTTGACCATCTTGTAGGTGTTGACGCCGAATCCCTGCTGATGGCGGTAGTCATTGGGAATCCCGCGTGGGCTGAAGACGAACATGATCATGTGCAGCGATTCCGGCGTGGCTGCGATGAAGTCGAAGACGCGGTTGGGATCCTGCCGGTAGAAGCTGACCGGGTCGGGCTTCTGCGAGTGGATGAAGTCCGGGAACTTGATGGCGTCGCGGATGAAGAACACCGGCAGGTTGTTGCCGACCAGGTCCCAGTTGCCGTCATCGGTGCGGAACTTCACGGCGAAGCCGCGCGGGTCGCGCGCCACCTCAGAGGAGTCGCGTCCACCCGCAACCGTGGAGAAACGGATGCTCAGCTGAGTGCGCTTGCCCTTCTCCTGGAACAGCTTGGCGCGCGTGTATTTCGATGCCGGCTCGTCGCCGATCATCCCGTACGCCTCGAAGAAGCCGTGCGCGACGGTGCCGCGCGCGTGCACGACGCGCTCCGGGATGCGCTCGCGGTCGAAGTGGCTCATCTTCTCCAGGAACTGGTAGTTCTCGAGGGTTGCTGGGCCGCGCGGTCCGACGGTGCGCTGGCTCTGGTTGTTCGACACCGGATGTCCCTGCCTGTTGGTCAGGGTGCGGCGCTTCTCGCTCACCTGAACTGTCCTCCTTGCGTTTCGCTCTAAGGTACGCCCCGCGAGCCGCTCGCCGTCGGGAGCGTCGCCCGTCAGGAGGAGGGGGCGCTGCCCAGTATCCCCCGAACCGGCGCGACACCCGGGCACCACGCAGCCAGCGTTGCGGCCCTGCTGAACTGACTGACGCGTTCGCAGCCCCCTGGGAGGCTACGGGGCGCGTCTGCTTTCCCTCGGCCTGCCCGTGATGCGTCTGTCGGTTCAGCGCGGAGGCTCGCGGTGCATGTAACCCACACTCCGTTCGTACGCCTGCGCGACAGCCTCGCGGGCCGCCTCGACCACGGCGTTGTAGAAGGCCTGGCGCACAGCGTCGTTCGCGCTTGTCGAGCGATCAGAGATCCAGGGCGGCACCAGCTCCGCAACCGTGCGGGACTCAACTGTCACGCGAACCAGATCGTCTTGCGTCTCGGCCACCGCCAGCAGCACGGCAACGGCATCGCCGGTGTTCGAGTGCAATCTCCACCCGCGAGTCCATACACGCAACCGATTGGGCGGTTCGTACCGGACGTCCAAGGGTCGGATGCCCACACTCAGGTCGCCCGGCCAAGCAGCATGAAGTGCGCTGCTCATCAAGGGGCTGACCGCCTCAGCGACGAAATCGGCCAGCGAGGCGGCGCGGTTGTCGACGTCGGGCAGAGGTGCGGAGCCGACCCCCCCAGCATGGAGAACTCGGACCATGCGTCCGTGACGGGCGCAGTAGGGACGGCCACGAGCGATTTCCTGGTGCTCCGGGCACCACGCGGTCATGCAGCGCAGACCGCGCCGGTCGACGTACGCGCAGACCACCGCGTTGACAGCTGAACACCCCGCGCGGGTGCAGGGCAGGTCCCCCGCGATTCCAGCTGATGCCTGGCCCGCAGTCTCATGGGAGCTGTCGCGGTTCGCTCGGCGTCCCCATGGAGCCATGGCGAATTATCACCGCCAAAAACGTATGCGCACCGACAAGTCTGGTAGGCACCCAGTCCGTGACTGACGCCGCTTCGGACGTGGGGCAGACCGCCACGCCGTGGGCGGGGCAGGAGTCGAACCCGCGGCCTTCTCGGTGTAAGCGAGACGCTCTGACCAGCTGAGCTACCCGCCCAGGCGGTGACTGTACCGCCAGCCGGCTCCGGCCGCGCCGGGCCGGCGCTACCGCGCCGCGGGGAGCATCTCGATCTCGGCTACGTCGAGCGTGGTGTGGACGGCATCCTCGGTGATCCGGTCGATCCGCGCGGCGAGCACCTCCCGCTCCTCCCCGACGATCGGCAGCCCGCGCCGCAGGGCGATCCCGTGGAAGATGTCGGCGCCGTCGTCGGCGAGCACGCGGCCGACTGTGCCGATGACCGTGCCGTCGCGCGCCACCACACTCCGGCCGGGCTTGATCATCCTCCAGGCGAGGGACTCTCCGGGCATGCGGATACCTCCTGAAACACTGTCGCGCTGCGCTCAGGATAGGGTCGGCGAGGCTCCGCGCGCGGGCTCGAGGCGGGTCAGCGTGCCGTCGGTGGCGGCAACGATGACGAGGTCGGCCATGCCGAGGAAGAGGCCGTGCCCGACCACGCCCGGAATGGCGTCAAGGCGTGCGGCCAGCCCTTCGGGATCGGCGATGGGGGCGAACTCGCCGTCGGCGATGAGGTTGCCGTTGTCACTGCGCAGCGGTTCGCCGGCCGCGTCGAGTCGCAGGTTGAAGCTCGCCCCGGTCTGGTCGAGCAGGGTCATGGTGTGGTGCCAGCCGAAGATGAGCATCTCGACCGGGACGAAGCCGGCGAGATGGGAACGCAGCTTGGTCTCGTCGGCGACGACGACGAACCGCGTCGCCGCGGCGGCCACGATGCGCTCGCGGACCAGCGCCCCGCCCAGCCCCTTGAGCAGGCGCAGGTCGGGATCGACGGTGTCCGCTCCGTCCACCGCGAGGTCCACGCCCCGGGCGTCGAGATCGAGCAGCGGGATCCCCCAGCGCGCGGCCAGGGTGGCACTCGCCAGCGAGGTGGCGACCGCGGAAACCCGCAGCCCGTGGGCGACGCGAGCGCCGACCGCCTCGATGAACCACCGCGCCGTCGTTCCGGTGCCGAGCCCCAGCGTCATGCCGTCCTCGAGCAGCCCCGCAGCCGCTTCACCGGCAGAGCGCTTGGCCGCCTCGAGGTCCATGTGGGCGGAGGCTAGCAGGCCGTCACGAGCGACGGGGAGGGGTCAGGCGATGCGCCGACGCCTCTCCTCGAAGGCGATGAGCCGGTCGGCGCCCTCTGGCTGGCGCATGAAGGCCTCCTGGGCGCCGAAGATCGCCTCGATGAGCTCGGCGGGGTTGACCCCTGGCCTAGCGATCACGCCCCGCCGGCGTAGCGCGATGAGCACGCGACTGGGGACGGCACCGCCACGAAGGTTGACCTCCTCGAGCTGGGTGAGCAGGCCGTCGAGTTCGCAGAGAGCGTCGCGGCGGCCCGAGCGCTGCTCCTCCTCCTCCTCGG
>CATPAP010000259.1 GCA_955651875.1 Candidatus Dormiibacterota bacterium | reverse complement strand
CGGTCGCGAAGAGGACGGTGGCGATCTGACGGACGTTCATTGACGGCTCCTTCGGGGGGTATGGCTGGTGGGTTGCCACGCGTTGATTACGGGACGCCGTTCCCATAGAGCGCGGTGACCAGGCGTCCGTTGAGCGCGTCGACGAGCACGAGCTCGGTGCGCAGCGCTGGGCCAGGTGAGCCCCCGACCACTCCGCCACTGACGGGCACGTCGACCACCCAGCACAGGCAGGTCGTCGGCTGCGGCCCGTTGACCAGCTGGGCAAAGGCGAGGACCGCCGGACCTGGCGCTCCCGCCGTGGCGCCCAAGCGGCTGACGGCGCTGGCCTGGGCCTGCGCCGGGGTCAGGAGCGCGCTCCCGTGCCCCGCCGGCAGCAGGAGTCGCACCCCTTTGTCCGCGAGCCTACTGGTGTCGACGCCCGGATAGCTGATGGTGGCGAGCACCTGCGGTGACTGAGCCGCAGCTGGCGGGGCAAATCCATTCGCCTTTTCGGACGCGGAATGCAGCGCGCTGCTCGCCCCGCCGCCCGCGCCGTGCAGACCCGCGTGGGTCGCAAGGACGAAGACGAGCGCCACGCTGGCGAGCACGCCTGCCGCCCCCGCCAGCAGCGCGGCCAGCGGACGGCGGCGAGCGGTGAGCGTGCGTGCGCTCATCTCCCTGACGGGGCGGGGCAGCTCTACTGCCGTGGTGACGGCGAAATAGTTGCGCAGGTCCCTCTCGAGGTCGCTGGTGAGCGCGGTGGGCTCAGACATTGGCCATCTCCTTGCGCATCGACGTCAGGGCACGAGCCAGGTGCGTGCGCACCGAGCCGGCGCGGCAGCTCATCAGCTCCGCGCACTCGTCGATCGAGTAGCCGTGGTGGTAGTGGAGAAAGACGGCGGCGCGCTGCTTGGGCGACAGCTTCCGATAGCTTCGATCGAGATCGACGAGCCGTCCCTCGAAGCGGGGATCCGGCGGGGCGGCATCATCTCTCTGGGCGCTGGTGCGCGCGCCGAGCAGCCGCAGCCCCCTGCGGCGGTTGATGCAGTGGTTGACGCAGAGGCGCACCAGCCAGGTCCGCCGAGCGCTCTCGTCGCGCACGCTGCCCCAGCTCCTCCAGGCCTTGAGCATCGCGTCCTGCAGTGCGTCCTCGGCCTCGGCGTGGTCGCGGAGGATGGAGTAGGCGATGCCGTACAGCCGCCGCCGCTCCGCGCTGAGCAGCGCGTCGAAGCTCGCTTCCGCATCCGCCGCGCGCGCAGTGGCCGGCATCATGAGGATCTCCTGCGCAGTCTCCACGCGAGAATAGACACGCGCCGGCGGGGTTTTACTGACTCTCGCGCGGATCTGCGTTCAGCGGCGGCGGGCGTAGCCTCGCTGGCGGCGCTGCGGGCGCGGGCGCTCCGCTGCCACCGCGGCGTCAGGGTCGTCGATGCGCCGGCGCAGGTCGGTGAGGCGGTCGCGCAGCTCGGCGGCGCGCTCGAACTCGAGATCGCGGGCGGCGCGCTTCATCTCCCGCTCGACCTCTCTGGCCAGACGGAGCAGCTCGTCGGGTGGCAATCCTGCGGATTCCTGGAAGTCGGCGGCATGCGTGCTGAGGTCGTCGCGGTGGGTCTCCATCTGGTAGACGGCCTTGACGATCGACAGCGGGGTGATGCCGTGCGCCTCGTTGTGGGCGTTCTGCACCGCACGTCTGCGGTCGGTCTCGGCGATCGCGCGCTCCATCGCCTCCGAGCGCGAGTCGGCATACATCACCACGTGACCGTTGATGTTGCGGGCGGCACGGCCGATTGTCTGCACCAGTGAGCGGTAGCCGCGCAGGTACCCCTCCTTGTCGGCGTCGAGGATGCCGATGAACGACACCTCGGGAAGGTCGAGTCCCTCGCGCAGGAGGTTGATGCCGACGAGCACGTCGAAGACGCCGAGGCGAAGATCGCGAATGATCTCGACGCGCTCCAGGGTGTCGATGTCACTGTGCAGGTACCGCACTCGCACACCGGCCTCGCGCAGGTAATCGGTGAGATCCTCGGCCATCTTCTTGGTGAGCGTGGTGATCAGGCAGCGCTCCTTCTGCTCCACCCGTCGCGCTATCTGCGCGAGCAGGTCGTCGATCTGCCCCTCCGACGGCTTCACCTCCACGGTGGGGTCGACGAGACCGGTCGGCCGGATGATCTGCTCGACGACCTTCCCAGAGTGCTCCTCCTCGTACGGTCCCGGGGTGGCACTCGCGTAGATGATCTGCCCCACCATCGCGTCCCACTCCGCGAAGGTCAGCGGCCGGTTGTCGAGCGCCGACGGCAACCGGAACCCATATTCGACGAGCGGGATCTTGCGTGAGCGATCCCCCCCGTACATGCCGCCGATCTGAGGCACGGCGACGTGGGATTCGTCGACCACGACGAGCGCGTCGTCGGGAAGGAAGTCGAGCAGGCAGAAGGGTCGTTCCCCCTCCGCGCGACCGCTGAGGTGGCGCGAATAGTTCTCGATCCCGGCACAGGTCCCCGTCTCCTGCATCATCTCGATGTCGAAATTGGTGCGCTGCAACAGTCGCTGCGCCTCGAGGAGGCGGCCGCGCGACTCGAGCGTGGCGACACGCTCCTCGAGCTCCTCGCGTATGCGCTCCAGCGCCGTCTTCATCTGCTCCTGCGGGGTGACGTAGTGCGATGCGGGGAAGACGGTGAACTCGTCACGCTGCGCGAGGATCTCGCCGGTCAGCGGATCGAACTCCTTGATCGACTCGATCTCATCGCCGAAGAACTCGATGCGCGTCGCCACCTCCTCGTACGCAGGCTGGACGTCGACCACGTCGCCGCGCACGCGGAACCGCGAGCGGCCGAAGTCGACGTCGTTGCGCGAGTACTGCAGGTCGGCGAGCTTGCGCAGCAGGATGTCGCGCCGCCAGCTCTGGCCGCGTTCCACGCTCATGGATTCGCCGATGTAGTTCTCTGGGGATCCGATGCCGTATATGCACGAGATCGATGCCACCACGATGACATCTCGCCTGGTCAACAGCGCCCGCGTCGCGCTGTTGCGCAGCCGGTCGATCTCGTCGTTGCGCGAGGAGTCCTTCTCTATGTAGGTGTCAGTGCGCGGAATGTACGCCTCGGGTTGATAGAAGTCGTAGAAGGAGACGAAGTACTCGACAGCATTATTTGGGAAGAATTCCCGGAACTCGGCCCAGAGCTGGGCGGCCAGCGTCTTGTTGGGCGAGAGGACCAGCACGGGACGCTGCAGGCGCTCGGCGAGGTGGGCGATGGTGAAGGTCTTCCCGGAGCCCGTGACCCCGAGCAGGGTCTGCTCGCGCAGCCCCTGGCCGACACCGGTGTGCAGGGCGTCGATCGCCGCCGGCTGATCGCCGGCCGGCGCGAACGGCGAGACGATCTCCAGTGCAGGCACGCTCTCAGTCTACCGGCCGCCCGGCAGGCGCCCGACCGGGCTGCGGCGGCGGCGTCCGGGGCCGCGCACCCGCCGCGACGACGCGCAGGGCGGATGGGGGCTCATCCCAGCCGCACCGCCTCGTACACCTCCTCGAGACGCCGTCCGATCCGCTCCCAGGAATGCGCCGCGCGGACGTGCTCGCGCCCGGCGAGGGCGAGCTCCTCACGTCGCTGCGGATCGTCGATGAGGGCGAGGCATGCCCGCAGCAGGGCACCGGCGTCGCCAGGCGGGACGAGCAGGCGGCGGTCCGCGACGGCGTCGCGGAGCCCGTCGACGTCGTACCCGACCACCACCGCCCCATGCGCTTGGGCTTCGAGGGCCACGAGCCCCAGCCCCTCGTACTGTGAGGGCACCAGCACGATGGAGGCGCGTGCGTACTCGGCCGCCAGCCGCGCGTCATTCACACGCCCGGCCACTTCGACGCCGGCGGCCGACGCTGCCAGGCGGCGCACCTGCGCCTCAAGGCTGCCACCCCCGACGATGAGGCCGGACGTGTGGACGACGCGCGGCTGGCGGCCGAGTACGGTCGCGCCTCCATCCTGCTGGTGCCCTCACAGTACGAGGGGCTGGGGCTCGTGGCCCTCGAAGCCCAGGCGCAGGGGG